>JACMNW010000436.1 GCA_014378345.1 Pseudorhodobacter sp.
CCGCATTGCCTGCGCATCACCATTGGCGACGAATCCTCCTGCCGCCGGGTGGCGCATGCCATGGCGCAATTCAAAGGCGTGAAGTGACCGAGCCTATCTACAACCGTGTGGCGCTGATCGGCCTTGGCTTGATCGCATCGTCGATGGCCCATGCCATGTGCGCAAACGGTTTGGCGGGCGAAATTGTTGGTCATGCGCAATCGGCTGAAACACGGGCAACCGCGCTGGAAATTGGCATTTGTGACCGCGTTTGCGGTACCGCTGCCGAGGCGGTGATGGGCGCGGATCTTGTGGTGCTTGCTGTGCCTGTGGGCGTGATGGGGGACGTGGCGGCAATGATCGGCCCGCATCTGAAACCGGGGGCCACCGTTACTGATGTAGGCTCTGTAAAACAGGCGGTGATAGATGCCGTATCCCCGCATATCCCGAAGGCCGTGCATTTCATCCCCGGCCACCCAATGGCAGGCACCGAATATTCCGGCCCCCGGTCTGGCTTTGCCACGCTGTTTCAAAACCGCTGGTGGTTGCTGACGCCGCTTCCCGATACCGACGCCGAAGCACTCGTGAAACTTCGGTCGCTTCTCGAAGCGATGGGGGCAAATGTCGATACCATGGATGCCCCGCACCATGATCTGGTGCTGGCCGTGGTCAGCCACACGCCGCATCTGATCGCCTACACCATGGTTGGCGTGGCTGATGATTTGCGGCGGGTTTCCAACAGTGAAGTCATAAAATATTCTGCGACGGGATTTCGTGATTTCACCCGCATCGCGGCATCTGATCCCACCATGTGGCGCGATGTGTTTCTTTCCAACAAAGAGGCGACACTGGATATCTTGGGCCGCTTCACCGAAGAACTGTTCGCCCTGCAACGCGCTATTCGGCTGGGTGACGGCGCGCATCTGCACGACTATTTCACCCGCACCCGTGCCATTCGGCGCGGCATTATCGAAGCAGGCCAAGACACCGCAGCCCCTGATTTTGGCCGGGGTGCACCGCCTGCCACAAAGGCCTGACCGATGAAGGCGTGGCTGGCCCTGCTGATTGGGATGTACAGCGTTGGGGCAGCATTTGCAGATGCGCCAAAAACCTCGATCCGTCCCTTTCCCCGGCCAGCTTTGGTGCAGCCTCTGGTAGCTGTGGCGCCAGAACAGGTGGCTACCACTTTGCCCGATCTCGCCCGCTTACGCCCCCTGCACAGACCCGTTCTGACGACCCAGGCGCTGCCCATCGCCGCACCAGAAAAACCCCGAAAAGGCCTGCTTGGCTTGCTAACCCCGCGCGCCAAGCCCACCAAAAAAGCCAGTGCCAGCCGTAAAGGCTCGGTCTGCGGCGTGCCGTCGATCAAGGGTAAAACCTTGCCGCGCATCACGTCCAAAACCAAGAGCTGCGGTATCGAAGACCCGGTTAGTGTGACATCGGTTGACGGAGCGACACTCAGCACACCCGCAACGATAGATTGCGCAACCGCCATCGCCCTGAACACATGGGTGCAAAGGGGTTTGCGCCCGGCCTTTCCCAGCGCTGAAATAGCGTCCCTGACGGTGGTCGATAGTTACAGCTGCCGCCCCCGCAACAACGTAGCCGGCAACAAGATCAGCGAACATGGCAAAGGCCACGCCATTGATATTGCAGGCGTTACCTTCGCCAACGGCAAAAGCCTGACGGTCAGCCGCAATTTTAAAACCCTGCGCCGCGCCTATAAGGCAGGCTGCGGGATCTTCGGCACAACCCTTGGGCCGGGATCAGACGGTTACCACGAAGATCACATGCATTTCGACACCGCCCCCCGCCGCAGCGGCGGCGCGTACTGCCGTTAGTCTTTACGGATTTCAATCGTCGCTCATCAGTCCTGATCAGCGGTCTTCGGCGCGCCTTGCAACGTTTGTCACATTGGGAAAGATGAGTATCCGGGCGAAACGAAAATCAAAGCCATAGCTAACCCTGTGCTGCGCTAATCATCCTTGGCGCTGGCCCCAACGGAATTGGCCCAAGGCTCATCCGCCCCGCCGTCATTACCAGCGGCAAATCCAAACTTTTCCCATCTGCCGATTGCTGCGCCATAAGTCCCATCATCTTTTCCACCGTCGGGGCCACTTCCGCCTTGATCAACCCCATGGCCACAGCAACAGGCACCAGTTTCTGCCAACCCTCGATGTGAATATTAACCCGCCCTTCGGCCAAACCATTGCCATCCGCCACAACGGCCCCCTTGGCCGTTACCACCAAATCCCCCCACCGCACCGTTGCGTCTTTCACCACAACGGTCGTCGCCTCCGGCCGTGATTTCCCCGCGAACCGATCAATCGGTGCCGAAAATCCCGCCACCAGATCAACCTGCGCCAGGTCAATCAAACCCGGCAATCCCGGCGCGCGCGCCATCAGCGCGGAATCTGGCACCAACCCGGTCAACGTCACATTCACTTCATGCCCATTTGTAACCGATGCATTCTGCCGCGTCGCCAGCTCCGCTCGTGCAACTTTCACTACCCATCCCAGTGACGATGTCGCCACCAAATCAACTCCGTCCACCACAATCCCGTCCAACGCCAAAGCCGCCCCCGGCACCAGCTTCAAACTGCCTTGCAGTTTCGAAGAGGCCAGCCCAATCACCTGATCCGGCAGCGTTATAGTCTGCGTATTCGGCAGTGCCGCAATCAGATGCCACGGCTTCCACGTCATGCTGAACACTTGGGCAAACGGTGCGTCCCAGCCAATTCCCGTCACCGGGTCGGCCAGATGCACATCCGTCACCGTCAGGTCAAACCGGTTCGGAAAGCCGTGCACTTCTATCTTGCTGCTGGTCGCAATCCGCCCCTGCGCCACCTGGTCTGTAAACCACGTCTCCACCCCTTTTTGCAGCGCAGTTGACCCGACAAACCAATAGCCGCCCCACAAAACCCCAAGCGCCAAAACCACCACCGTCACTGCGCGCATACTCTGGCCCTTTTCAAATCCCGCCCCCCTCATTACAGCGACACCAACAGGAGGGCCAGCACGTGCACACACCGCTTTGGGTCTTTGGTTACGGATCGTTGCTTTGGAACCCCGGCTTCACCTACCAACGCGCCGAAGTCGCGCGCCTGCACGGCTGGCACCGCAGCTTTTGCATGACATCCGTGCACTACCGCGGCACCGAAGCGGCCCCCGGTCTGGTGCTGGCATTAGACCGCGCAGCTGATGGTCATTGTGATGGTGTGGCCTTTGAAGTGGCCGCGGGCCTTGCAGATGAAACCCTCTCCACCCTGCGGGAACGCGAACTTATCTCATACGCCTATCTCGAAGATTGGCTGTCCGTCGATCTCGCTTCCGGCACCAAAGTCCCAGCCCTCTCTTATGTCATCAACCGCGATCACAGCCAATATTCCGGCGCGCTGCCGCTGGAGGCCCAAGCCCAAATCATCGCCAAATCACACGGCATTCGTGGCCCGAACTGCGATTATCTGTATGCCACCACCGATCATCTGGCCAAATTGGGCATCGCCGATGCCGATCTTGCATGGCTGTCCACTCGCGTCAGAGAATTGCGCAATCTCAACGCGAATTGACTGGCTTTTACTTGGCAGCGCCACGCCCTCGTGCATAGTGTTAGCAGAACAGAAACAATGGGACCGCACCTGTTGATGGATAAACTGAAACACGAAGGCACCGCCTATTTCAGCCAGCCGATCCGGCAGATCGTGATGATGCTGATCGCCACCGGGCTGGTCGGCTTTGGCGCGTGGATAATTCATGCCCAAGTCGCCGATATCGTGCGCACCAATCCATTGTTGAACGGCTTCATTGGCATGGTCTTCCTTCTGGGCATCCTCACCTGTTTTTGGCAGGTCTTAATCCTGATCCAATCAGTGAATTGGATCGAAGGTTTCGCGCGCCATGTGCCGGGGCACGAAATCACCATCCCGCCCAAATTGCTGGCCCCGCTTGCCGCCCTGCTGCGCACGCGCGGCGCGAAAATGCAAATCTCGTCCTCGTCCTCGCGCTCCATCCTCGAATCAGTCGGCACCCGGATTGAAGAAGCCCGCGATATCACCCGCTACCTTACCAACCTGTTGGTTTTCCTGGGGCTTCTTGGCACCTTCTATGGCCTCGCCACAACTGTGCCGGCCATTGTCGAAACCATCCGGTCGCTCGCCCCACAAGAAGGCCAAAGCGGGGTAGAGCTGTTTTCAAAACTGATGAACGGGTTAGAGGCGCAATTAGGCGGCATGGGCACCGCATTTTCTTCGTCGCTTTTGGGTCTTGCCGGGTCTTTGGTTGTGGGCCTGTTGGAACTGTTCGCAGGCCACGGCCAAAACCGTTTTTACGGTGAATTGGAAGAATGGCTATCGTCGATCACAAAACTGGGCTTTTCCAGTGGCGAAGGTGAAGGCCATGACAATTCCGCCATGACAGGTGTGATGGAACACATGGCCGTGCAGATGGAAACGCTGCAAGGCTTTTACAACCAAAGCGATGCCAACCGAGAGGTCGTCGATGGCCGCATCGGCGATCTTGCCGCTGCG
>JACMNW010000437.1 GCA_014378345.1 Pseudorhodobacter sp.
GGCGGCCGCCGCAGCAAAAGCCGGTGTCGTGTATATGGTCAACTTGACCTATTGCAAAGGCCCCGCTTTGATGCATGCAGCCGCAATGGTCGCGGCTGGTGCCATTGGTCCCGTCCGGCATTTTGAGGCGTCTTATCTGCAAAGCTGGCTGACCCAACCGGCATGGGGTGAATGGACGACCGAGGCGCAATGGTTGTGGCGGCTTTCTTCGGCGCATGGGTCGGTGGGGGGTCTGGGTGGTATCGGCGTGCATATTCTTGATTTTGCAACGCTTGTGGCGGGTGCCGGGGCATCACATGTGTCTTGCCGGCTGACGACCTTTGACAAAGCGCCTGGTGGTAGGATTGGCGACTATGTTCTTGACGCGAATGACAGCTTTAACATGCACCTTCGGCTGCAAAATGGCGCTGTTGGGGTGATCCACGCGTCGCGCATGGCGACGGGGCATTTCAACGACCTGCGGCTGCGGATTTTCGGGCTCAAGGGCGGTTTGGACGTGCGCTATGAAAGCGACGTCAGTTCCCTTCAAGCCTGCACAGGCAACGATATGCTGACAGCAACGTGGCATGACGTGGATGTGCCGCCGGTTGCTACAAACTATCAACGGTTTATCACTGCAATTCGGGATGGCAGCCATGTCTATCCAGATTTTGCACGCGGCGCAGAACTGCAAAAGGTTCTTGATCTGGCTGTGCAATCAAATGCCCAAGCATCGCTCGACCTGCCCGTGGTTTGACGTGACCGCACCTTAGCCGATAAGCCCCTGTGCACTAAAATGCTTGCGAAAGAAGGCTTGTGCACAGCAATAAACCGTCGCCATTGCTTCGTCGCGACTACTTGTCATCATATCCACCGAGACCAGCATTTTGTAGCAGTTTGGCAAGCTTCCATCTGATCGTTGTAAATCTGATCGTTCGATCCGCAGCGTTCTTGATATATCGGACGACTTTGCGCTTCACCGCAACACATGGATCGACTATCTGGCCTTGGTCTTTGCACCCTTGGTCTGACAATCCCGGTCATCGTCACTTCATTGCTGCTGATCCTGATCTTTGCGGTCTGGCTAAACTGGCTTCCCTCCTCCGGCTGGGGCAAACCTAACAGCTGGATTCTGCCCTTCGCCGCCTATGCCACCATTCCCATGGCCACCTACGCCCGCTATACGCGGTCTGCCATGCTGGACGTCTTGAACAAACCCTTCGTCACCGCCCTGCGCACCAAGGGCCTTTCCGAACGCCGGATCATATTCCAGCACGTTCTGCGCAATGCGGCGCTGCCGATGGTCACCGTGTTCCTGCCACTGTTCATCGGCACCGCCACGGGGTCTATCTTTGTCAAGGCGATGTTCCGCATCCCCGGCCTTGGCGCTTATTTCGTCACGTCGATAGAACTTGCCGTGCTGCTGGGTGTCCTGACGCGCGGAGGCTTCTTCACCATCGTTCTGATCGCGGCGCTGTTTGGCTGGGTGCAGGTCTGCCTTCTGGTGCGTGCCCAAGTGAAAGCCTTCCGCGAAAAGGTATTCGTGCGCGCAGCGCGAGCGATGGGGGCCAGCCCGTGGTACATCATCCGCCGCCATCTTATCCCCAATTCCATATCGCCGATCATCGTGGGCTTTGTGCTGGCCATTCCATTGGCGATGATGCTGGAGGCAAGCCTGAGTTTCCTTGGAATAGGTGTGCCACCCCCACTCCAAGCTGGAGCCAGATGATCAATACCGGCATGAATTTCATGTATTTTTATCGGCTTATGGCGGTCTTTCCAACCGCCGCCCTTGCCACCACCGTGCTTGCGACCACCCTCTTTGGCGACGGTTTGCGCAATGCCCTTGATCCCACCCTGAAGGGGCGCTGACATGACCGAAAACCTTTCCTCGCTGTTCCTTCTGCGCCCCGATGTGACGTTCCTCAACCACGGCTCCTACGGCGCATGCCCCCGCCCGGTGTTTGAGGAATATCAGCGCTGGCAGATGCAACTTGAAAGCCAACCAGTGGCATTCTTAGACCCCGCCCGTGGCCTTACCGTCCGGATGCGCGACGCACGGCAAGCGATGGCAGGCGAACTGCACACTGACCCCGATAACATCGTGGGCCTGACCAATACGACCGCCGCGCTGAACGTTGTCGCCCAATCGTTGGATCTGAAACCCGGCGACGAAATCCTTACCACCGATCACGAATATGCCGCCCTTGATAAAACCTGGGCCTATGTCGCACGCCGCACAGGCGCAAAAATCGTCGTAGCAACCGTGCCGCTGCCCCTCATACATGAAGCACAATTCACCGATTGCTTGGCTGCTGCCATCACGCCCCAAACGAGGGTCATTTTCGTTAGCCACATCACATCCGCCACGGCACTGGTGTTCCCGATTGAACGCATCGTCGCCAAGGCCCGCGCGCGCGGCATCTGCACCGTAATCGACGGCGCGCACACGCCGGGGCATATCCCTCTGAACCTCGATGTGCTGGGCGCAGATTTTTACGCAGGCAACTGCCATAAATGGCTGATGGCCCCGAAAGGGTCAGCTTTCCTCTACGTCCGCCCCGAACTGCAATCCATCATCAACCCATTTGTGATCAGCCACGGCTGGACGGAAGACGCGTCCGAACCCGGCCCCTTTGGTAACACGGCCTTCATCGACCGGCTGGAAATGCAAGGCACCCGCGACCCCGCCGCTTGGTTAACTGTTCCAGCAGCCATTGCCTTTCGCGCCCATCACGGCTGGAGCAAAGTCGCCCAGCATTGCCATGCTCTTGTGCAAGACACCGCCCGCCGTGTGGCCAAACTTGCAAACGTTGCTCCCTTCAGCAGCCCCGAATTCTGCGCCCCACAAATGGCAGCAATGCCCGTGCCGCCCTGTGACACTGGCGACCTGCAACGCCAACTTCTAGCTCAGTATGGCATCGAAATTCCCTGCTATACATGGGCTGGTCATCACATTGTCCACGTATCCGCCCAAGGTTATAACACCCAATCGCAGATGGATCACCTCGTTCACGCGCTTACCGCATTGCTAAAATAGGTCGCTTTTGCGCGACGATCTGGCGCAAAAGTGCAATGCCGCTTGACAGAAGGCCTACAACCATGGCCCGCAAGGTGCGAGCACTGGATAGGACGGGTCAAATGAAGCACGCAGGCACGCTTAGCTACCTTGAACCGCTTGATACCCCGAAACGCGGCGTCGCGGTGATTGATGCGCTTGCTGAAATGATTGGCCGTGCGGGCCTTGATGTGGGTGACCGCCTTCCCCCCGAAGTAGCCATGGCCGCAACTCTTGGCGTCGGCAGATCCACGATACGTGAGGCGCTGAACCGTTGGGAAGGCCTTGGCATCATTCGGCGCAGACGGGGCGATGGCACCTATCTGACTGCCAAAGTGCAAAGTTCCGGTGGACCCTTGCCCATCATGATCCGCATGGAAGGGGAAGCACTGCTGCGCCTTTTTGAAGTGCGCCGGGCCTTGGAAACGGCTACTGTGCGCGCTGCTGCAATCAAGGCCAGCCCCACGCAGCGCGTTGAAATTGCCCGCCTTTGCGATATCCTGCTGATCTTAGTCGATCGTGGCGAGGCCTACATATCAGCAGACGCCGCGTTTCATGATGCGATATCGGATGCCACTGGCAACCCGATGTTCGGCCAAATCCTGGCCCGTCTCAATGATGCGCTGGAACGGTCACAGGAATCACCGTTTAGCCGAAGCGGCTTTGGCCTGCGGTCGTTTCCCCATCACCGTACCCTTAGTGATGCCATCGTCAATGCCGACGCCGACCGGGCCGAGGCCGCCATAACTGCCATTATTGATTCAATAGAAGACGAAATCCGTCAAATTATTGCCCCCGTTACTGCGGTACCTTGACCTCCGTCTCATTCCGACAAAACGCCAGTTATTGCTAAAATCGCGCAATCTTCGTATGTGTTGTCTATGACAGCCCTTGTGGAAAAAACCAAACATCTGGAACAAGTGCTGCGGGGTGCCGGTCTGCGCATGACGCGCCAGCGCCTGGTGTTGCTTGAAGTTCTTGCCGGGGCAAATGATCATCCTGATGCGGCCGAACTGCACAAACGGGTGCAGGCCCGCGATGGAGGCGTTTCCCTTGCCACCGTTTACCGCACGTTGTCGGAACTCGAAGCGCAGGGCGTGATCCAACGCCACGCCTTTGACGGCGCATCAGCCCGGTTTGAGACTGCCGACCCTGCCCATCATGATCACATGATAGACGTGGAAACCGGGGCTGTGGTTGAATTTCGATCAGACCGGATTGAACGGCTGCAAGCCGAACTGGCCGCCGAGTTGGGCTACGAAATTGTTCATCATCGCCTAGAGCTTTACGTGCGCCGAAACCTTGCCGACTAGCGCTGTGTCTGCGGGTGATCTCGATACTTTCGCGTACAGGTTTTTGTCCAAATGGTAAGAATGCTTTCGCAGCATGCTTGATGCGGTAAGTACTAATCCACCACGAATTCCGATACTTGCCGTTTTTTCAGTATTGCGATTGCAAAATAAGCTGGCAAAGCAATTGCGAATCATATTGCGGATTCAAGGTGAAATTTCGCCAAATTCCAATCTGTCACGGCGAAGCGGTGAACGCGCCAAAGCAAGGCAAAATCAGGTTAATCCGCGCGATTAGGCCTGCATTGAACACCAATGATCAGGAGTTCATCAGAATTGGTGAAAATTTGAATTATACACCTGTCTAAAAAGGCTAGTCCCAAAATGCATCTTCTCAGGCGAGTACGGACGTGACAAACACCACTGCACAGAGAGTGAACATTATGAATACTTTAGTGAATGGTGATGCCGGTTGCGTGGCATCGATGGTGGTAAAAAGTAAGACTAGTTTCCCGGATCTGTTCCCGTTTGACGCACAGGTCGCAGTGGTTTTTGACAGACGCAGCTTGAAGATATTTGCTACGTTTGATGCGGTTTGTAAAAGGTTTCTGGCAAGTTTGCCACTGGCTGATCTGGGCGTGATTATTGCGATTTCTCTATTAGCAAGTGCTTGATTTCTGGAGATTTTTGATGGCCTACGATGTTTTTCTGTGTGTCTCGAGTGGTCTGTTTTTGGTGTTATCTAGTGTCTGTTTTCAGCGCAGCCGTTTGTCTGTTGCCCGTGTATCTGCGTAACCAGTTCTGCTTATTGTCTGTATTTTTTGTTCTGTTTTGAAAAAAAGTAACCAGTGCTCTGCCGGTAGCCTATTGTGCCTGTTTGTCCGGTAGATGATCCGCCTCAGTCCGGTGGTTTGCCATTTTTGGCGACCACCGGCTAGGATTGAAGTGCTCCCAACTCTGCGCCGTGTTTGACGCAAAGAATGGTTTTGGTTAGGTATTATCCTCCGAAAACCTTTGATGAGAGTTATCTGTGATGCCCGCCTTAATTTGTTTTAAAGCGTATGATGTTCGCGGCATCGTTGGCCAAGATTTTACCCCAGACATTGCCTTTTCAATAGGTCGGGCATTTGCCCAAACCTTGTCTGCAACGCGCGTTGTCATCGGGCGCGATTGCCGTCCATCCTCGCCCGAATTGCTGCAAGCCACCGCAAACGGGTTGATGGCGGGCGGCGCGGATGTGCTTGATCTTGGCCTGTGCGGCACCGAAGAGGTGTATCACGCCACCAGCCATTTTGATGCAGATGGCGGCATCGAAATCACCGCCTCGCACAATCCCGCACAGTACAACGGCATGAAAATGGTCGGCAAAGGGTCTGCCCCGCTGGACCCTGACACAACTCTTGCCGCAATTCGCACGCTGGCTGAAAGCCAACAGTTCCGCGCCGTTAAAATGGGCCAAATGCAACCAGGCGCTGGCGCGCGCGCGGCCTATGTTGCGCATATCTTGCGCTTCATAAACCCTACCGCCCTTGAACCTTTGACCATTCTTGTCAATGCTGGCAATGGGGCTGCTGGCCCAACGTTCGACGCGCTGGCGTCTGCTTTGGCCCACACAAATTTGTGCTTTATCCGCCACAACCACAGCCCCGACAGCAGCTTTCCAAATGGCGTGCCCAATCCGCAACTGGTGCAGAACCACGCGATGACCGCAGATGCCGTGGTCGCCTCCGGTGCTGATATGGGGGTCGCTTGGGACGGTGATTTTGACCGCTGTTTTCTGTTTGATCACACCGGCGCTTTCATCCCCGGCGAATATATTGTCGGACTGCTGGCGCAGGCTTTTCTTGCCAAAGAACCCGGCGCCGCAATCGCCTATGAACCCCGCGTTATCTGGAACACAGAAAGCATCATCGCAGCGGCAGGCGGTAAGAGCATCCTTTCGCGTACTGGTCACAGCCACATGAAACGTGCGCTGCGCGATCATGGTGCCGTTTACGGCGGTGAGATGTCTGCGCATCACTATTTCCGCGACTTTATGGCCTGCGATTCCGGTATGATCCCGTGGTTGCTGGTGGCCGAGCTGATGGGGCGCACGGGCCAATCATTGGCGCAACTTATGGCCCCTCGGCTTGCCGAATACCCATCTTCAGGTGAAATCAACTTCACCCTGACCGAGCCCCAGTCTGCGTTGGCGCGTGTCCGTACAGCCCTTGCCCCCGACGCAATTACGATCGACGAAACGGATGGCCTAAGCCTGTCCTATCCAAATTGGCGCATGAACCTGCGGCATTCGAACACCGAACCCCTGCTGCGGCTGAACGTCGAGGCGCGCGGCAATCGCGCGCTGGTGGAACAAGCTGTCGCAACAATCACCGCGCTGATCAACGCGCCAAAAGCCTGATCTCAACACGAAACCGCATCACAACCCCGCGATTGCCCTTGCACTGCGCCCATTTTCGCGGCTTGCCTGCATGAACATGAAATTGGACCAGTGATGACCCAAACCAAACTGCGCGTGGCGGATGTCTTGGCAAAACGGCTTTATGCGGCGGGCTGCCGCTATGCCTTTGGTATGCCGGGGGGCGAGGTTTTGACCCTGATCGATGCGCTGGAACAGGCGGGCATCCGGTTCGTGCTGGTACGGCACGAAAATTCTGGTGGTTTTATGGCGGAAGCCACCTATCACCGCACCGGTGCGCCGGGCATTCTGGTGGCCACCCTAGGGCCGGGCGCGTTGAATGGCATCAACGTGGTGGCCAACGCCCACCAAGACCGCGTGCCTATGATCGTGTTGACCGGGGCCGTTGATGCGGACGAAGCCCAGACCTACACCCACCAGGTGTTGGACCAACCGCAGGTTTTCCGCCCCATCACCAAAGCCAGCTTTACACTTTCCGCAGGGGCGGCCTTGGTGATCACCGACAAAGCCCTTGCCATCGCCACCGAAGGCCGACCCGGCCCGGTGCATATTGATGTGCCCATTTCCGTGGCCGATACCATGGTCCCCGCCGCCCATGAGCCACTTGCCATGCGCCCCGGCCCTACCACTCCCGCCCCCGGCATAATGTTGGACGCGGCCCGTGCGGCTCTTGCCCATGCCAAACGCCCGCTGATGATTGTGGGCTTGGATGCGATGAATGATGACGCTGGCCCGGCGCTAACGGCTTTCGCCGAAAAGTTCGGCGCGGGTGTGATCACCACCTACAAGGCCAAGGGATTGATGGATGAACACCACCCCTTATCCCTTGGCGGCGCTGGCCTGTCGCCGCTGGCCGACAAACACCTTTTGTCATTGGTCGCACAAGCTGACCTTATCTTATGTTTCGGCTACGATCCTATCGAGATGCGCCCCGGTTGGCGCAATCTTTGGAACCCGGCCGTGACGCCCGTGATCGATATCACGGCAGAGCCGAACCGCCACTATATGCACCAGTCAACCTATCCCTTTGTGGCCGATTGCGTGGCCAGCCTTGCTGCGCTGTCAGAAGGCATCCAACCCCAAGCCACTTGGGCAAACGGCGAAATTGCCGCCACCCGGGCAGCCTTGGCCAATGCTTTTCCGGTAGACGAGCCATGGGGCCCGGCCGCCATCATTGCCGAATGTGCTGCCGCATTGCCCGCTGATACCCTCGTCTCTGCCGACAGTGGCGCACACCGCATCCTCCTATCGCAAATGTGGACCTGCCGCGAACCGCGCGCGCTGATCCAATCTTCCGGCCTGTGCACCATGGGCTGTGCGTTGCCCATGGCGATGGGCATGTCGCTGGTGGAACCCACCCGCACCGTCGTATCCTTCAGCGGGGATGCAGGCTTCCTGATGGTCGCAGGCGAACTTGCGACCGCACAGGAACTGGGTCTGCGCACAATTTTTGTCGTGTTTGTCGATGCGAGTTTAGCCCTGATCGAACTGAAACAACGCCAACGCCAAATGCTCAATACAGGCGTCGATTTCGGCTTGCACGACATCGCCGCCATTGGCCGCGCCTTTGGTGGGGCAGGGGTCACGGTCAAATCTCGCGCCGATCTGCGTGCCGCCCTTGTGGCCGCACAATCCGCTGATACCTTTACCGTCATTGCTGCAATTATCGAACGAGGGGCTTACGATGGCCGCATCTGATACCCCTATGGCGCTGGACGGGGTGGTTGTTCTGGACCTGACCCGCATCCTTGCGGGCCCCTATGCAACGCAGCTTTTGGGCGACCTTGGCGCGACAATCCTGAAGATCGAAAACCCTGATGGTGGCGATGATACCCGCACATGGGGCCCGCCCTATGCGCCCGGGGCGGAAGGTGACTTAAGCGCCTATTTCATGGCCGCCAACCGCAACAAGCAGTCAATAACAGTTGATATGGCCACACCCGATGGCCAAAAAACCCTGCGCAAACTCGCCGCTCGCGCCGATATTGTGGTTGAGAACTTCAAACCCGGCGGTCTGGTGAAATACGGCCTTGATCACGCCACGCTTTGCGCCGCCCACCCCGGCCTTGTGTATTGTTCTATCTCTGGCTACGGCCAAACCGGCCCGAACCGCGAAAAGCCGGGCTATGATCTGATGGCGCAGGGCTTTGGTGGCATCATGTCGCTGACCGGCGAGGCTGATGGCGTGCCCTCAAAAGTGGGTGTCGGCATCGCCGATGTGATGTGCGGCATGTATGCGACTGTGGGTATCCTTGCGGCCTTGCGCCACGCTGAACGCACCGGCGAGGGGCAACATATCGACATTTCACTTGTTGACAGCCAACTGGCTTGGCTGATCAATGAAGGCACCAATTACCTTGCCTCTGGCCGCGACCCTATCCGGCGCGGAAACGGTCATCCGAACATCGTACCCTATGATGTGGTTCAGGTGTCCGACGGCCATGTCATCCTTGCCGTTGGTAATGACGCGCAATTCGCCCGGTTCTGCGATGTGCTTGGCCTACCACAGCTGGCAACCAACCCGGACTTTGCCACCAACCCCGCCCGCTTGGCCAACCGCGAGGCCCTGTATATCCACCTGACCCCCGCCCTTGCCTTGCAAACGGTAACAGGAATGGTCGCCGCATTAGAGGCGGTCAAAGTGCCTGTTGGCCCCATTCAAACGGTAGGGCAGGCGCTGAATTCCGCACAATCCAAAGCGCGCGGATCGGTTATTGAAATGGCCGCAGAAGGTGTGACCGGGGGTAACGTGCAGCTTCTGGGCAACCCTCTGAAACTGTCGCGCACCCCTGTGCAATACCGCCTGTCCCCACCCCGCCTTGGTGCCGATACCGCGCGATTGCTGAAAGACCTGTAAGTCTGGGGTACCTATCCCAAATTACCAAAAAAACGCGCGCTTAGCCTGAATATGTTACAAGGCAATGCTTAACCGCTATTATTCCATCACCCCGGTTCACAAAGCCGTGCCTCACCCAATTGTCGGTTGATGCAAAGCGATTGTCCACGTCCTAAGACATAAAAGTCGCAAAATTATTCTGGGAGCCTACCGTATGATCGACGTTTGTTCTGGCGACACCTCGTTGCAAGATGCCGCCAGCCTGAACGACTGGAATGCGACCATTCGTGCTTTTCTGGGGCATAGTGCCACCACGCCAACCCATCTTGGCGCAGTTCTGGCGGCGAACCCGGATTTCGCCATGGCCCAAGCCCTGCGCGGTTTGTTTTGTATGTTGCTTGGCCGCCGGGAAATGGTCGTCACCGCAACTGAGGCTTTGGCCATTGCTAAAAAAGGCCGCGCCAGCCACCCGCGCGAAAAGGCGATGATCGCGGCGCTGCAATCTTGGCTGAATGGCCACCCGACACAGGCCATCGCGGCACTCGAAGGCATCCTTCTGGCCAATCCCGCTGACACCATGGCGATGAAGCTTAGCCAAGCCATCCGTTTCGTAAAGGGCGATGCAAAAGGCATGCGCCGATCGGTTGAACGCGTATTGCCCGCGCATGGCGCAGACCATCCCTTGCGCGGTTTTGCACATGGTTGCCACGCCTTCACGCTGGAAGAAACCGGCGATTATGCTGGTGCCGAAGCTGCAGGTTTGCACGGGCTTGACGCGGCACCTGACGATGCCTGGGGTTTGCACGCCGTCACCCATGTCTATGATATGACCGCCCAATCGCAGCGTGGCATCAATCTGATCATCGCACGCGATGGATCTTGGTTGCACTGCAACAACTTTCGCTATCACGTCTGGTGGCACAAGGCGCTGCTGCATCTGGATATGGGGCAAATCGATGCTGTGCTTGATATCTACGATTGCAAGATGCGCGTCGATAAAACCGATGATTACCGCGATATCGCCAATGCCTCGTCGCTGCTGATGCGGCTGCAACTTGAAGGCATCTGCGTGGGCACCCGTTGGGATGAACTGGCAACTCTGTCCGAGGCGCGGATCGAGGATGGCTGTCTGGCCTTTGCAGACCTGCATTACATGCTGGCCCTGATCGGCGGCGAGCGTGATCTTGCCATCCAAAAGCTCTTGTCACGCCTTGGCCAAACCGCCAAATCCGCGCCAGAGGCAGAGTTCGACCAAATCCTCGCGCATCCGGGTCTGGCCTGCGCAAATGGCCTTGCCGCCTTTGCCGAAGGTAATTTTGAGGCTTCTTTTGTTGCCCTTTCTGCCGCCCGCCCGGTGATGCAAAGCATCGGCGGCAGCCACGCCCAGCGCGATGTATTTGAACGTCTGACCATTGATGCGGGTATCCGCGCGGGTCAGGCCGACAAGGCCGAGGCGTTGTTATTACAACGTATTTCCCTGCGGGCAGGGGCGGAAGACCACTTTACCTCGCTGCGGCGCGGCGCTATTGCTGCGTTGCGGCAGACCTCTTTTGTGCATGCCGCGCAATAAGGACACGGACGATGACGACCATTGTGATGGAAGATCAGGGTAGGGCAGGGGTTGCGACCAAACCAGTTGCCATCACTACCCGCCAGCGTGATTTGCGGCTCGATTTCTTTCGTGGCATCGCGATGTTCATCATCCTTATCGCCCATATCCAATCTGATTGGCTGGCCCTGTGGATACCCGCGCGTTTTGGCTTTTCCGACGCGACTGAGATGTTCGTGTTCTGCTCTGGCATGGCGTCTGCCATCGCTTTTGGCCGGGTGTTTCGCGAACAAGGTCTGCTGATTGGCACATCCCGTGTTCTGTTCCGGATGTGGCAGGTCTACTGGGCGCATATTGGATTGTTTATCACCGTTGCCGTCACGACTGTATGGCTGACCAACCTGCACGTCACAGATACCGACTATACCGGCATGCTGAACCTTTACCGCTTTTTTGGCGCACCGCTTTTGCATCTTCCTGCCCTGCTGACGCTGACCTATGTGCCCAACTATTTCGATATTCTGCCGATGTATATCGCCGTGCTGGCCATGATGCCGCTTGTTGTTGCCCTGTCGCGCATCCACCTCGCGCTGGTGGCTGTGTTGGTCATAGGCCTGTGGCTTGGGGCAAATATCACTGGCCTCGACTTCCCCGCCGAACCAAATTCTATCCGCCCGTGGTTCTTCAATCCGTTCGGCTGGCAGCTTGTTTTCTTCACCGGTTTTGCCTTCATGTCCGGCTGGCTGAAAGCGCCGCCGATTGACCGCCGCTATGTTTGGTTGGCGCTAGCCATCGTTGTGATATCCATCCCGTTCGCCTATTTTCGCGTTATTAATGTAGTTCCAGAAATACAGGCATGGCGCAAAGCCAATGATGTTTTGATCAACAAAACCAATTTCGGCATCCTGCGGTACATTCATTTTCTGGCGCTGGCCTACCTCGCCGTAGCTGTCGTTGGCCCCAAAGGCGCGCGGATAAGCGCGGGGCCCGCCAACCCGACACTCGCCAGCATCTGGACGCGCGTCTTGCCCGTTATCACCACGGTCGGCCAACAATCCCTCGCGGTTTTCGTGTTCTCGATGTTCTACGCGGTGCTGCTGACCGCACTGTTTGATTATGTCGGGCGCAACAATTTCTCGATGATCTGGGTCAACATCCTTGGTGCCGTGGGCATCGCGCTGGTCGCCTATATCGCCCAATGGTTCAAGGCAAAGCCTTGGGCAAAAAAGGAAGCTAAAGCATGATCCGCCGCGAATTTCTTGTAAGCCTGATGGCGCTGGCTGCAGCGGCCCCCTTGCGCGCACAGGATCTGCCCGTAACCCCGCTTGCCCCCAAAGGCACGGCCACACCGTTTTCGTTTGATGTTGTGCGCACGCGCGCTGCTGACCTTGCCGCCAAACCCTATGCGATGCGCCCGATGATCCCTGACGCATGGCGCAATCTTAGCTTTGATGAATTCAACCATATCTGGTTTGCCGAACGCAACGCGCTGTGGAACAACACCGATGCTGCCCTGCGCGTTGATACCTTTTCCGCGGGCCTCTACATCCCCCACGCAGTTGAAATTAACATCGTCGAAGGCGGCCTGTCGCAAGTGCTGCCCTATGACATCAACGTATTTGATAAGACCGATACTTTTCCAGACCTGCCCGTGGATGAAACCATGGGATTTTCTGGGTTACGCCTGCGCGCCGAACTTGAACACCCCGGCATTTTCACCGAATTCATGGTGATGCAGGGGGCCAGCTATTTCCGCGCTATTGGCACCGGGCAAACCTACGGCTTGTCCGCACGCGGTCTGGCTATCGACACCGCTGAACCCACTGGCGAAGAATTCCCCGATTTCACTGCCTATTGGGTCGAACGCCCTAGCCCCGGCCAGCGCAGCTTTATCATCCATGCCCTGATGGATAGCCCCGGCGTATCTGGCGCTTACAAATTCACTGTCCGCCCCGGCCAAACGCTGGAAATGGATGTCGAAGCTGAACTATACGCCCGCCGTGACATGGCCCATGTTGGCGTGGCCCCGCTGACCTCGATGTTCCTGTTCGACGAGTCCAACCGCAACCGCTTCAATGATTTTCGCAGTGCGGTTTACGACAACGACGGTTTGCTGATCTGGAATGGCGCGGGCGAGGTGCTGTGGCGCGCGCTTGCCAACCCCGTATCGCTGCAAGTCAGCAGCTTTGGCGACAAAGATCCCAAAGGCTTTGGCCTGATGCAGCGCGCCAAGCATTTTGATGATTTCGGGGATATGGTCGCCAAGTACGAAAACCGCCCCGGCCTTTGGGTCGAACCCGGCGAAGGCTGGGGTGAAGGTGCGATTACTTTGGTCGAATTGCCGACTGACAAAGAAATCAACGACAACATCGTCGCCTACTGGCGCCCGAAAGATCCGTTCATGGCGGGCACGCAGCGCCGCATGACGTACCGCCTGAATTGGGGGGGCGAGCCTGAATTGCCCGGCACGCTTGCACATGTCACCAACACCCGCATCGGCAACGCTTATGAACATGGCCTGATTACCACCATAGATTTTGCCAAAACAGATGCGCTGCCCGCCGATTTTGCAACGCTTGCCGCAACTGTCACCAACAGCAGCGGCACCATGCTTTCGGCCCCGTTGATCCAGATCAACCCTGAAACAGGCGGGCCACGGCTGGCGCTGTCTTTCGATCCGGGCAAGGAAACTTACATCGAATTTCGTGCGCAACTGGCTACCCCGACGGGCGGTTACAGCGAGGTCTGGTTGTACCGATGGACGGCGTAATTCACAGCTATTCCAATACAC
>JACMNW010000438.1 GCA_014378345.1 Pseudorhodobacter sp.
GCCGCCACTACCCGCCTTGGCGCAGCCTTGGCAGGCCTTTTGCAGGCAGGCGATACGCTGCTGTTGCATGGCCCGATAGGGGCTGGTAAAACCCATCTTGCCCGCGCCCTGATCCAAGCCCGTGTGGGGTGGCTGGAAGACGTGCCTTCGCCCAGCTTTACCCTTGTGCAAACCTACCTCGCAGATGGTGTCGAAATCTGGCATGCCGATCTTTACCGCCTGTCCAGCCCGGATGAAGTTTGGGAACTGGGGCTGGACGATGCCTTTTCCACGGCAATCTGCCTGATCGAATGGCCAGACCGACTTGGCAACTTTGCGCCCGCAAACGCGGTCAGCATTCGGCTTTCCGCAGAAAACGAAGGCCGCCGCGCCGTAATTTCCGGTGAAACACATGCGGCGCTGCTCGTCGCCCTCGCTGCCAAATGGTGCAACAATGACTGATCGCCACGCCCTGTCACAATCCTTCCTGCAGGCGGCTCGCTGGGGTCAAGCCACCCGAAAACACCTTGCTGGTGACGCGTCTGATCGCAGATATGACCGCCTGACCCTTGGCCACAAAACCGCCGTCTTGATGGATGCCCCCCCAGGCAAGGGCGACGATCCCGCCATATTCGTGTCTGTTGCGGCGCATTTAAGCACCATCGGCCTGTCCGCACCCAGAATAATTGCGCAAGACCTGACCCTTGGCTTCTTGCTGCTCGAAGATTTCGGCGATGCCCTTTTCGCTCGTGAAATTATCCGTGATCCTGCGCAGGAAGCGCACCTTTACACCGCCGCAACCGATGTCTTGATCCACCTGCAAACCGCCAAGCCTGCGCCCGGTTTGCCCAACTTATCGCCATCTGATTGGGCCGAAGCAGCCAGATTCGCGCTGGATTGGTATCGCTTTGCCATAACTGGTAACCGCGCAGAAGCTGATGCTTTCACTGATACCCTATCCAACTTGATCACAATTCACGCCAACGGCCAACGCGTCATGATCCTGCGCGATTACCACGCCGAAAATCTGTTATGGCTGCCAGCCCGCGAAGGTGTCGCCCGCGTCGGCCTGCTGGATTTCCAGTTGGCCCAACTTGGCCAGCCCGGCTACGATCTTGTCTCCCTGCTGCAAGACGCCCGCCGCGATGTCTCTCCCGGCACCGAATCCGCTATGATCACCCGCATGATTGCAGCTACCGGTGCCAACGCGAACCCGTTCCAAACCGCCTATGCTGTGCTTGGCGCCCAGCGCGCCCTGCGCATTCTTGGCATCTTTGCCAAGCTGTGTCTGCACGACGCCAAACCGCAGTATCTGCCCCTCATCCCGCGTGTCTGGCACCACTTGCAGCGTAATTTGGCACATCCGGCCCTTGCACCCTTGGCCACGATCTGCGCCAATCGGTTGCCAGAACCGACCCCTGCAAACTTGCACAAGATAGGCCAACAATGCGGCAAACACCCAGCGCCCTGATGCTTTTTGCCGCTGGCTTTGGCACCCGGATGGGCGCGCTTACCGCAGAAAGGCCCAAGCCGCTGCTTACCGTTGGCGGACAAACCCTGATCGACCACGCGCTTGATATTGCAGATGCCGCAGGCATCCAAAACAAGGTCGTCAACCTACACTACCACGGCGAACAAATCGCCCGTCACCTTGCCCACCGCGTTGGCATTTCCCTGTCGTGGGAGCGCGCTGAAATCCTTGAAACCGGCGGTGGCTTGCGCGCCGCCCTGCCGCTGCTGGGCAAAGGCCCGGTTTATACTCTTAACCCCGATGTCGTTTGGACGGGGCTTAACCCCTTGACCCAACTGCGCGATGCGTGGAACCCCATCGCAATGGATGCCCTTTTACTGCTGCTTCCGGTAAAATCTGTCCGGGGCCGCGTTGGCCCCGCAGATTTTGCGCTCGCCCCTGATGGCCGCATCACCCGTGCGGGCAGCACAGGCCAACACCTGTATATCGGCGCGCAGATCATTCACACCGGCGGGCTGGCCGCCATCCCGGATGTGGCCTTTTCCGTAAACCGCTTGTGGGACCAGATGATCGCCGATAATCGCGCTTACGGGCTTATCTACCCCGGCGATTGGTGCGATGTCGGCACCCCGCAAGGCCTGATTGATGCTGAAATCCTGCTGGCCAGCCACCATGTTTGAAGCCCCCGGCCCGCGCATTTTCGCCCTGCATCCCGGTGCAGATTTCCCCTCGGAACTGGTCCGCGGCCTGCACCAACGCCTCGCAGACCAACCGCCTGAGGCAATGGCCAAGGTGCAGCTTTACGTCAACACATCCCGTATGCGGCGGCGCATCATTGATCTTTTCTGCGCAAACGGTGCAGGCTTTTTGCCGCAAATCCGGCTGATCACCGAACTCGGCCAGCAATCACTGCTGGCCGGCATTCCCGCCGCCATCCCCCCCTTGCGTCGCCGGTTGGAATTGGCGCGCCTTATCGCGCCGCTTATCGACGCCGATGCCAGCTTTGCCCCTCGCGCCGCCATCTATGATCTGGCCGACAGCTTGGCAGGCTTGATGGATGAAATGCAGGGCGAAGGCGTAACACCGGCCGATATTGCAGGCCTCGATGTTTCCAATCATTCCGATCATTGGACACGAACGCAGCAGTTTTTGGGTATTGTCACAGATTATGTAGGTGCCAACGCTGCCCCGGATGCAGAGGCGCGCCAGCGCTTGGTCGTGGCGCGATTGGCCGAGGCTTGGCAAACCAACCCACCCCAAAGCCCCGTCATCATTGCAGGCTCCACCGGGTCACGCGGCACTACGGCCCTGTTCATGCGGGCGGTGGCTGCCCTGCCCCAAGGCGCGCTTATCCTGCCGGGGTTTGAATTTGATATGTCGCCTGCGGTTTGGGCTGCGTTAGACACTGCTTTGACAGGCGAAGATCATCCACAATACCGCTTTCGTGCGCTATTGGATGGGCTGGGTCTTTCCCATTCAGCGGTCAAACCGTGGCGCGATATGGCTGCACCAAATCCCGCACGCAACGCGCTTGTCGCCTTATCCATGCGCCCAGCACCTGTGACCGACGCATGGCTGACCGATGGCCCAAACCTGGTTGATCTCGCCGGGGCTACCAAAGACATCACGCTGATAGAGGCGGCATCACCAAGGGCTGAAGCTCTCGCCATTGCCCTGATCTTGCGTAAAGCGGCTGAAGATGGCCGCACCGCCGCCCTGATCACGCCAGATCGTGGCCTGACCCGGCAAGTCACCGCGGCCCTTGATCGTTGGCGTATCCTGCCTGACGATTCTGCAGGCCGCCCGCTTGCCCTATCCGCCCCCGGTCGCCTTCTGCGCCATGTGGCGGGCCTGTTCGGCCAGCGCCTTACCTCTGAGGCGCTTTTGACGCTGCTCAAACACCCCCTTACCGCCACCGGAGCCGACCGTGGCCTGCATCTGAAGCTCACTCGCGATTTGGAATTGCACCTGCGCCGAAACGGCCCGGCCTTCCCCACCGGGGCCGACCTGAAAAGGTGGTCAAAGGGTGATGACGCAACCCAGTGGGCCACCGCCCTTGCCGCCAGTTTGGATGGCTTAAACGAAGTTTCTACCCGGCCGCTTGCCACCCACATCGCTCATCACCAATCCCTGACAGAAAACTTGGCGCGCGGTACGGCCACTGCAGGCACTGGCACGCTTTGGGCTGAAAGTGCTGGTATCGCCGCGCTGGCCGTCATGGCCAATCTTGCCTCCGAAGCGGATCATGGCGCGGATATGTCGCCGCAAGATTATGGCGCCCTGTTTACTGCCATCCTGAACCTGGGCGAGGTGCGTGACCCCGCACAGCCCCACCCCCACATCATGATTTGGGGCACATTAGAGGCGCGGGTCCAGGGTGCTGATCTGGTTATTTTGGGTGGCCTGAATGATGGATCATGGCCCAAACTGCCAAATCCCGACCCTTGGCTAAACCGTGATATGCGCCAAAAAGCGGGTCTGTTGTTGCCGGATCGCCAAATCGGGCTGTCCGCACATGATTACCAACAGGCCATCGCCGCGCGTGAGGTGGTGCTGACCCGCGCCCACCGCAATGCCGATGCTGAAACCGTGGCGTCGCGTTGGCTGAACCGCCTGACCAACCTGTTAGACGGATTGCCCGATATCGGCGGCGATACAGCGCTGAAGGAAATGCGCGCCCGTGGCAACCAATGGCTGACCCTTGCATCCAGGCTGGAGGATCGCGGCGATCCAGTAGCCCCAGCCCCACGGCCCGCCCCGCGCCCGCCCGTCGAACATCGGCCAAAAGACCTGTATGTCACTAAAATAGCGACCCTGATCCGCGATCCCTACGCCATTTATGCCCGCTATATCCTGCGGCTTTACCCACTAGACCCGCTGCACCAAACCCCGGATGCGCGTATGCGCGGCCAAACCCTGCACGCCGTGCTGGAGGCGTTTGTAAAAACCCGCCCTGCGTCTGAAACCATGGCCGAGGCGCGGGTTCGGCTGCTACAAACCGCAAGCGATGTGCTGGAAACAGAAGTTCCCTTCCCCGCCGCCCGCACCCTGTGGCTGGCACGGCTAAATCGCGCCGCCGATACATTTCTTACGTTTGAAGCAACCAAAAGTGGCGTGTCGTTGCTGATCGAAGATACTGGTGCCACCACGCTGTACCCGCTTGATTTTACCCTAAGGGCCCGGCCGGACCGGATTGATTTGCTGCAGGACGGCCGCTTAAATATCATTGATTATAAAACCGGTGCACCGCCCAGCGATAAGCAGCAAAAGCAATATGATAGCCAGCTGCTGCTGCAGGCAGCCATGGCCCAGCGCGGCGGCTTTGGCGCAAGCCTGCCCACCGACGTGGCACGCATCACATATATCGGCCTTGGCACCAACCCAAAGATCGCACCCACCGAGATCACCCCCGAACTGACCGGCGAAATTTGGGAAAAACTGCATCAGCTGATCGGTAAATACCTGACCCGCGCCCAAGGCTACCCATCGCGCCGGGCGGTATTCACCGAACGCGAGGTTGGCGATTACGATCACCTCGCCCGTTATGGTGAATGGCAGCAAAGCGACTGGCCCACGCCCGAGGATGTCGGCTAATGCGCAATGATGCTTCCGCCCGGCAAGTTCAGGCCGCTGGTCCCAACGCGTCGACATGGCTGTCTGCGAATGCGGGGTCTGGCAAAACCAAGGTGCTGATCGACCGCGTGGCGCGCCTGCTATTGTCAGGCGTCAAACCCCAGCACATCCTGTGCCTCACCTACACAAAGGCGGCGGCGGCAGAGATGCAGAACAGACTGTTCAAACGCTTGGGCGCTTGGGCGATGATGCCAAATGAGGCTCTGTTACGGGAGTTGCAGGACTTGGGCGATCGCCACGCCACGCCCAATCACCTGCCGCTCGCCCGCCAGCTGTTCGCCGCCGCTATTGATACGCCGGGCGGTTTGCGCATTCAAACCATCCATTCCTTTTGCGCCATGTTGCTGCGCCGTTTCCCGCTTGAGGCCGGAGTTTCGCCGCAATTCGTCGAACTTGACGATCGCGCAGGCCGCCTGTTGCGGGATGCCATTGTGCAAGACATGGCCGATATTCTTGCCCCCGATGCCGTGGCCGCCGTTGCCCGCGCCTATACCGGCGAAGATTTCTCCAAGTTGATGGATCAAACCTCGCGCGTGAAAAGCGCGTTCGCTAACCCGATGACCTTGGCCGAATGTCGCGCGGTGTTCGACGTGCCAAACGGTATGACAGACGAAACCCTGCTGGCCGATATATTTTTGGGCGGTGAGGATGATTGGCTCCCGCAAGTGGCGTCAGTCATGCTTGCCGGATCAACCAATGATGTAAGGGATGGCAAAAAGCTTTTGGCCATCAATTTGCGTGCGCCAAGTCTTTCCACCATCGAAGATCTAGAAGATGTGCTGCTAAGCGGACTGAAGACTAAGGCACCATTTTCCGCCAAATTAGACACACTTCCAACGCAACCGACGCGACCCAAGCTCGGCCCCCTGCACGACCGCCTGCAAGACCTGATGCGCCGCGTCGAAGCCACCCGCCCCAAACGCCTTGCCCTTTTCGCTGCCGAAAAAACCTTTGCCCTGCACCAATTTGCCGCCGTCTTTCTGCCGGAATACGCGCGTCGCAAAGCCATTCGCGGCTGGCTTGATTTCGATGATCTGATCACGCGCACCCGCGATTTGCTGGCAAAATCGCCTGTCGCGCAATGGGTGCTGTTCCGCCTTGATGGCGGCATCGCCCATATTCTGGTGGATGAGGCGCAAGATACCAGCCCCGATCAATGGCAGGTGATTGAATGCCTGGCCGCCGAATTTACCGCAGGTCAGGGCGCGCATACCGGCCCGCGCACCATATTTGTGGTGGGTGATAAAAAGCAGTCGATCTATTCCTTCCAAGGCGCCGATGTCGCCGCGTTTGATCAGATGAAGGGCGCATTTTCGCACCGTTTGGCCGCTTCAGGGTCTGGTTTGGTGAAACTTGATCTGGAATACTCCTTCCGTTCCTCGCCTGCCATTCTGCGCTTGGTAGACCTTACGTTTGACGAACGCCGCAAAATGGCGCTTGGCGGCGACATGCGGCATTACGCCTTCAACGCCGATATGCCGGGGTGGGTGGAACTGTTGCCGGTGATCGAATCTGGCGGCAAGGCCCCGGATTTCACCATGGAGAACCCGGTAGATCTGGTAACCACCCAACACCATTCGGTGCGCCTTGCCGCGGGTATCGCCAATCGCATCAAGATGATGATTAAGGATGGCCACCAGATTCCCATCAAGGGCACCAATCCCATTGTGTTGCGCCCCGTTCATGCGGGCGACTTCCTGATCCTTGTGCAGCGCCGAAATGAAGTGTTTTCCCAAATCATCCGCGCCTGCAAAAACCTTGATCTGCCTATTGCGGGCGCAGACCGTCTGAAGCTTGGTGGCGAACTTGCGGTCAAGGATTTGGCCGCGCTGCTCGCTTTTCTTGCCACACCCGAGGATGATCTTTCGCTTGCTGTCATCCTGCGCTCCCCGCTGTGTGGCTGGTCGGAAGCACAGCTTTATGATCTGGCACAGGGCCGGACCGGCTATTTGTGGCAGGCCTTGCGGGCTAAGGCCGCCCTTTTCCCCGATACCATGGCTATGCTGAACGATCTGCGCGACCAGACCGATTATCTGCGCCCGTTTGATCTGATCGAGCGTGCATTGACCCGCCACAATGGCCGCAAAAACCTGCTGGCAAGGCTGGGGGCCGAAGCGGAAGATGGCATTGACGAACTGCTATCCCAAGCCTTGGCTTATGAGCGCAATGATGTGCCCAGCTTGACCGGGTTTTTGGGCTGGCTGCAAACCGATGATATCGACGTCAAACGCCAGATGGAAAGCGAAGGTCACAAAATCCGGGTGATGACCGTGCACGGAGCCAAGGGGCTGGAAGCCCCAGTTGTGATCCTGCCCGATACCGCGGATCGTCAACCGCAAGACCGTGATGAGGTTTACCGCTTCGGGCTGCAAGGCCCCGCCATCTGGAAAACATCAAAATCCGAAAGCCCCCCTGCCACCAATACAGAACGCGCCGACCGCGAGGCCCTGCGCGCGCATGAATCCATGCGCCTGTTGTATGTCGCGATGACACGCGCGCAAAGCATCCTGATCGTGGCGGCGGGTGGTGAGGTAACCAAACCCGACGCGTGGTATAATATCATTCAGGCCGGAATGGAGGCGGTTGGGGCCACGCCTTCGCCGGGCGGCGGCATGGTTTATAGCCATGGCGATCTGCCAAACGATCCACAAACCGAAAAAGAACCGCAAACAAAAGATCCGTTGCCCGATTGGGCCACCGCCCAAGCGCCCGACGCACCGCGTGAATCAGTAACAATTTCTCCCTCCAGCCTTGGCGGTGCAAAAGCTCTGCCCGGCGATGATGGGCTTGATGAAGACGCAGCCTTGGCGCGCGGCCATCTTTTGCATGTGTTGCTCGAAAATCTGCCAAACGCGGAAGACGTTGATTGGCCCGCCATGGCCGAAGCGCTTGTTCCTGACCCGGCAGAGTGCGCTGCACTGCTGGCGGAGGCTTCTGGCGTGCTGCGCTCCCCCGCACTTGCGCGACTGTTCGCGCCCGGCACGCTGGCAGAGGTTCCCGTTACGGCGCAAATCGGCGGGCGGCGGCTTTACGGCGCGATTGACAGAGTGGTTGTTTCGCCAACGCACGTTTTGGCAGTCGATTATAAATCCAATCGCACCATTCCCGCCAATGCCGCCGCGGTGCCTGAAGGCCTGTTGCGCCAA
>JACMNW010000439.1 GCA_014378345.1 Pseudorhodobacter sp.
CAAGATACCGCAACCTTCGCCTCGCCCAGTTTTACACTTTCCACACAAGACCACATAGATGTGCCCTCACCGTGTCGCAAAACCTGGCTTGGCTTGTCTTCCATCGTCACGACGCGCGGCGCGTGGCGCAATTCGCATCGCCCGGTCAACAACGCGTGCCGCGCCAGCAATGGGCGCAGAACTACCTCATCGCCGTGCACCACAAACGCCGCCTCAGGTATCCGCATGGCAGAATCAACAAGACCGGCAACAACAGCTGCCGGCCCGGAATCGCCACCCATGGCGTCAACAGAAATTACGATCCGAGAGGTGCCCGTGGCCGTCAGCGTCTCAGGTGCTTGTGGCATGGCGCGGTGCTGAAAGAGGCGCGGCTTACGCCGCGTCCTCGTCCAGATCGACCTCTTTCGATACGGCAACAACTTCGCGCGCATCATAATGGCCACAAGCGCTGCACACATGGTGTGGGCGCTTCAGCTCGCCGCAATTTGGGCAATCGGTGGGGTTTCCGGCAACCAATGCGTCATGTGCACGGCGCATGTTGCGCTTGGATTTGGTGACTCGGTTCTGTGGAACAGCCATGTCTCAACCTCGGGTAGCGGGGACATGCCCCTGATTTTATTAGCGTTCTTCGCTATGGTCCCGGATGGATCACAGCGCAAAATTACGCTTTCGATGAGGCGCGGAACATAGCCGCATTCTCGCCCAGTGCAAGCCCCAATATGGGGCAAACAACAGGGCAGGGGCCACCCTTAAGTATTGCCGCCCTCACCGCCATTTTGCCCGTCCAGCTTGGCTTTTAACCCCGCCAATGCCGCAAACGGTTTTAAATCCTGATCCCGCAATGCCGCAACACCCGGCTCAGTCACCGCTACCTCGCCGAGCTCCGCCCCCGGTGCGCGTGGGTATAAGGGGACAAGCAGCGCCAAAGCCTCGATTGCCAAAAACCCCACATCAATTACCTCTGGCAACGGCTCAATCGCATCGTCGCCATCGTGCATTTCCAATTCTACCCCGTCAGGCACCACGAAATCCGCCAGAAACTTCCGCTCAACCTGTTCCGCGATCACCGTCTTTACCGGAACCAGCGTGATGGAACAGGGCTGCACAATCCGCGCCGCAAGATCCGCCACCACAGTAAAATCGCGCTTGCCCGAAGGCCGGATTTCGCCCTTGAAGCTAACACTGTCGACCCGGCTTAACCCCAACTCCAATGCCAAAGCACGGCACTGCGCGCCGTCCGCCACAAAATCAAATCGCGTCGGCTTGCGGGGTGATAGGGTTGCTACCCGAAATGGCAGGCTCAGCGCGGCATCTGCTGCCGCAATCAAAGGATTTGTTGTCATCATTTCTTCTCATCCAGTTGCAGCACTTTTTGCTGCGTAAAATATGTTCCCCATCCAGTCGGCCGCGTTCCTTTCTTGAAACGTAGCCTGTCCTTCTGTAAGCGAGGTGTGAGGGTCTGGCAGATCCCGTCGTTACTGCTTGCGATACGTCTCTTCTGGCGTCAGTGCAAGCAAAGCGGGAATTGCCAAAAGACACTGCCTATTTGAATACGAGGGTTTGCATGGGGTGCACTGATATGGCGGACGTGGTCAAAACAGGCTCCAGTGGTCTGCGATTGGCGGTTTTGGGGCTGATGATAGCAATCATCACTGCCTGCTCGCCCGTTTACCGCAACCATGGTTATGTGCCCAGCGATGATGAACTTGCCCAGATTGAGGTTGGCAAAGACACCCGTGAAACGCTGGCCCCATTGATCGGCCGCCCCTCAGCCGCGGCCCTTCTGAACGATTCTGGCTGGTATTATGTCCAAAGTCGGTGGAAACATTCCGGCGCCCGGCCGCCAAAGGAAATCGACCGCCAGGTTGTGGCCATCACCTTTGACGATAAAGGCCTGGTCGAAAACGTTGAACGCTTTGGTCTGGAAGGCGGCAAAGTCGTGGCCCTGTCGCGCCGCGTGACCACCAGCAACATCAAAGGCGTCAGCTTTCTGCAGCAGTTGCTTGGTAGCCTGGGCAATTTCCGCGGCGGTCAGGCGATCCAGTAGATATCGCTGCGGAGTGATGACACTCCGCAGCGAAGCCGCTATGACTTTTCCTCAAACTTCAACACCACGCCATTCATGCAATAGCGCAGCCCCGTAGGCGCTGGCCCGTCCGGAAACACATGCCCCAAATGTGCTTCGCATCTGTTGCAATGCACCTCTGTGCGGGTTGAAAAGAAACTCCGGTCGATAGATTCGCCCACCATCTCCGCCGACAAGGGCGCATAAAAGCTGGGCCATCCCGTGCCACTGTCAAACTTTGCGCCCTGATCAAACAACGGCGCGCCGCACCCCACACAATGGTAAATGCCAGGGCCTTTCGGAAAATCTTCATGGCTGCCTGCCCGTTCGGTGCCATGCTTGCGCGCCACTTTGTATGCAAGCTCTGAAAGTTGCGCCCGCCATTCAGCGTCTGTTTTCGTGATCTTATCCATTGCGTTCTCCCGCATTGACCTGTCGCGTCATCTCGTATCTTAGCATAATTAGGGTGTAGGGCGGCTTTCGCCAAGGGATAATGGGCTTTCTATGTTGCCACTTACCAAGGGTCACTACACTGCACGCATAGCAGATACGCCGCAGGATATCGACCGCGCACAAGCCTTGCGTCACCTGTGTTTCATCGCCAATCGCGGCCTTGTGACCAGCACGGATGCTGATGCTTTTGATGACGCCTCTCTGCATATTTTGGTTGACGACACCCGTTCAGACACCGCCGTCTGCTGCTTTCGCCTGATGCCCTTCACCTCGGGCGCCACCATTCCTAACAGCTATTCCGCCCAGTTTTACGATCTTAGTCGCTTGGCAACTTATCCCGGCTGCATGGCGGAACTCGGTCGCTTTTGTATCCATCCAAATCACCCTGATCCAGATATCCTGCGGCTGGCATGGGGGGCACTGACCCGCATTGTCGATGCCACGGCTGTGCAAATGCTATTCGGTTGCACCTCGTTTGAGGGCGCAGATCCCGCCCTGCACCAAAATGCCCTTGCCGAGTTAACAGAAGCCCACCTTGCCCCCAGCATCTGGAAACCCGGC
>JACMNW010000440.1 GCA_014378345.1 Pseudorhodobacter sp.
ATGTCCGTCAGCCCCTCTGCCGCCAGCAACACAGCCACCTTGTCGGCGATGAACCCCTGCACCACGCCGTTCAGCGTCAGCGCCATGCCCGCAGGCATCACGATCGCCTGCGCGTCAAAGGCAACGCGCTGCAGGCTGACGATTGGCACACTTTGGCGGATGATGGCCACACGTCGCATGACAGCTACAGCTTCACCGTCAAGTAGCCCTTGTGGAGACTGCCCTGATCCTGTGCCAGTTCTTGAAGTTCGCATTGGCGATGCTGCTGTGTGGGGCCGGCGGCTTGCAGGCCCGGTCCTTTAGCTCAGGACTGATGCACGCCTCGAGGCAAAGGGCGGTTCAGTTGGTATGGCTTGGCGCATTGCTCAATCTGCTCGCCGCATTGGGCTGGCTGGCTGCCGAGGCCGCCTTGGTCGGAGACGGCACGCCAGGATGCGATCAATCCTGATGTGCTGACAGGCTTGCTGACCTCGTCGCGGTTTGGGCAAGGCCTGACGGCGCTGCACCTGTTGGCGGCAGGTTTTGGGCAGGCGGGCTGGCGTTGACCCTGTCGTTCCTTGCAACCTCGACCGTGACCGAGGACGGAGCAGCCGTTCTGCGCTGTTTCTCAGCGTTGGGGGCATCTGGCGGTCGCGCTGGTCATTGCAACAGAAATTGCGAAGTCAGTCCTGATGCTGACATCGCGGGACAATCTGGATCCTGCTGCGGACGACCTGAGCTTGCTGGTCATCAAGGTGGCCGCTGTCGTGCTGATGCTGGGTCTGGCCTTGGTCAACCGGTATCGGCTGGTGCCGCGCCTTGGTTCCCATGATCGCAGCGTGGCATTGCGTCTTTTGCGCCGCAGCACGATTGCCGAACTGGCACTGGTTATCGGGGTGCTGGGTCTGGTCAGCCTCTTTGCCACGTCGTAACCTTCGCAAAGGTCTGACGCAAAATCATCTGCACAGCTTTTCCAGCCTCCCGATTCAGCTTTCGCTCGATTTCAAGCAGAAATTTGCAAGCCGTTCTCATCCAGCAAGATGCAGCTTGCAGCGTCAAAACTTACCTCAACCGTTTCACCCTCTCGTGACATGGCTCCGTCGATCGGTGTGTTGACCCGGAATGTCATGCCACAGCCAATGTCAATTTCGTAAATGGCGCTTCCACCCAGATACGAGTTGGAAAGCACTCGCCCTGTCAAACGGTTGGCAAAAGCCGACGGGCCAATCATGACTTTTTGCGGCCGCACTACGACCGTCACGCTACAGCCAGTGGCGGGATGCCCGTCAGTTGCCATCATGATCTTCTGGCCGCCGGCCAGCGTTACCACCGCCTGCGCCGCTTCAACGCCACTGACCGTGCCGGGCAACATATTGGCCTTTCCAAGAAAGTCGGCAACGAAAGCGGTGCAGGGCCCGTTATAAACCTGCTCGGGCGTTCCGATCTGTTCCGTCGCACCCGCATTCATCACCACGATCTGATCAGACATCGACAGCGCCTCCTCTTGGTCATGGGTGACAAAGATGGCGGTGATGCCCGTGGCCTTTTGGATCTTCTTGATTTCAACCCGCATGTCTTCGCGCATATTGGCATCAAGCGCCGACAGCGGCTCGTCCAGCAGCAGAACCTCGGGTTCAAAGACGATGGCGCGGGCCAAGGCGATGCGTTGTTGCTGGCCGCCAGAAAGCTGCGAGGGCAGTTTTATCTCGCTTCCCGGCAGGCGCACCATCTCCAGCGCCTGCGCGACTTTGACGGCAATTTCAGGCCGCGGGACGTTGCGGTATTTCAGGCCAAAGGCCACGTTGTCGAAGACGGTCTTGTGCGGAAACAACGCATAGCTTTGAAACACCAGACCGATGTTGCGCTTGTAGATCGGAATGTCGTCGACCCGCCTGCCCCCGATCATGATCTGTCCGGCGGTCACATCCACCAGACCGGCGATGGATCGCAGAACGGTCGTCTTGCCACAGCCGGACGGCCCAAGCAGGGTAACG
>JACMNW010000441.1 GCA_014378345.1 Pseudorhodobacter sp.
GCGGGCTGCTGGTGAACAAGGCATCAATGTTGATGTCCTGTCCGCGATTGGGTCTGCCAACCTGCAGCTTGGCCGTTTGGGACAAGCAGAACAAATCCTGCGGCGCGCGCTGGAATTAGACCCCACATTCGTGCCCGCGATGAACAATCTGGGCGTGGCCTTGATGGGGCGTGGCAAGGTTGGTGAGGCGCGCGTGGTCTTTCAACAGGCCTTTGCGCAAGACAGTGGCGAAACAGACGCCATTCGCGAAAATTTGCGCCTCGCTATCGCAAAAAGTGAAAGCGAGGCCTATGCTGATCCTGTTGAGGAGGCTAATTTTTCGCTCGTTCGGCGCGGCCAAGGGGAATATCTATTGCTTTCAAGGCTCTAGAGCGCAAAGTTAAACTACGACGCAATACCGAGCAGTAAAAAAGGACGCAAAATGCGCCACCCTATCCTAACGATCCTGTGCCTTGGCGGCGCGGTTGCACTAAGCGCGTGCAACAAAAACTCTGATGCGGACGTTCAGCGCGCTGTAAAAGCCGTGAACGTGATCGATGAGAGCAATCTAAACGACATCATGCTGACGGTCGGTGACCCGAATGAAGCGGTGGCCTATTTCCAGAAAGCCAGCACGGAAAACCCAGACCGTATTGATTTGAAGCGCGGGCTTGCCAAGTCTTTGGTACGCGCCCAGCGCCCCACTGAAGCGATTGCTGTGCTGGACCAAGTAACCGCATCGCCTGAGGGCACGGATGATGACCGCGTTGAATTGGCCGATGCCCTGATCCGCGCCAATGAGTGGGACCGCGCCAAAGTTGAACTGAACAAAGTGCCCCCCACCCACGAGACGTATCAACGCTACCGTCTGGAAGCCATGGTCGCCGATAGCACCAAGGATTGGAAAAAGGCCGATAGTTTCTATGAAACCGCCGCTGGCCTGACCACCAAGCCTGCCGGAGTGTTAAACAACTGGGGCTTTTCGAAGCTTTCGCGCAATGATTTTGCGGGGGCGGAAAAGCTGTTCCTTGAGGCGATTACTTTTGATCCAAACTTGTTCACCACAAAGAACAATCTGGTTCTGGCACGCGGCGCACAGCGCAAATACGAATTGCCCGTCATCAAGATGACGCAGGAAGAACGCGCGCAGCTGTTGTATACATTGGCGCTGACGGCAGTGAAGCAAGGCGATGTGTCGGTTGGCAAAGGGTTGATGCAACAAGCCGTTGATACCAGCCCGCAACACTTTGAGGCCGCAGTAAACAGCCTGGCTGCTCTAGATGCGAATGTGACGAACTGATCATGACCCTAACGCAAGCCTTATGGTTTCTTCCCTTCGCGCTGCCAATCGCGATTTGGGTATCCTGGTCTGACATGAAATTCATGAAGATCCCGAACAAGTCTGTCATTGCCCTTGCTGCGGTGTGGTTGATTGTCGGGTTCTTCGTGATGGAACGGCCAGATTGGCTGTGGGGCTTTGCCTTTCTTGCCATCGCGCTGGTGATCGGGTTTGGCGCGAATATGATCAGCCTAATCGGTGCAGGCGATGCCAAGTTTGCCGCCGCGATGGCGCCGTTCTTTGTGGTGGCGGACTGGCGCTATGCTTTGGGATTGTTCACTGCCTGTCTGCTGGCGGCCTTTGTCATTCACCGGGTTACACGGCGTATTCCAGCGCTAAAGTCGCTGACCACAACCTGGGTTAGCTGGACAAACAAAGACTTTCCGATGGGTCTTGCCCTGTCTGGCACGTTGATTTTCTACCTTGCGACGCCGCTTTGGATGTATGTCCGCGCTAGTTGACAAAATAACGACAATATTCAGGGGAATAAGGGATTAACAACTGTCCCGATCATCCCGAGGCCCCTGATGAACATCCAGACTGTCCCCTCTGTGCTTGCCCCACCGCAGCCTAGATCTTTGGCCGAAGTGGGCATTTCAATCATCATGATGCGCGATATCCTGCTAAAGACGATGTTTCGCACCAATCTTGATCTGGTGACATCCCTAGGTCGGGCACTGTGCTTGCCTTCCACCCTGACGCAAGAATTGGTTGATATGGCGCGCGGGCAAAAGCTGCTGCAAGCGACCGGCACATTGCATGCAACATCCGGCAACGAGATGGGTTATCAGCTGACAGATGGCGGCAAGGCGCGGGCTTTGGATGCGTTGGCCCAATCAGAGTATTATGGTGCGATGCCGATCCCGCTTGAAGCGTATAAAGAACAGGTCAAGCGGCAATCGGTGCGCAACATCAAACTGTCTCGCACAGAACTGCTGAAGGGCATGGGGCATTTGATTTTGCCCGAGGATTTGATCGACAATCTGGGACCGGCGGTTACTTCCGGCCGGTCGATCTTAATGTACGGCCCGCCCGGAAACGGCAAATCATCCATCTCGAATGGGATAAGGGATGCTTTGGGCGACAAGATCTATGTACCCCGCGCGCTTGAATATGCGGGACAGGTGATCACAGTTTACGATCCCATCGTGCATTCCGCAGCGGAAGAATCCGTCGATGATCCCAACGCCATCCGGCGATCCTCAGCACGGTTCGACAACCGCTATGTCTATTGTGAACGCCCAACAGTTATTACCGGGGGTGAATTGTCGCTGGAAATGCTGGATTTGACTTATAATCCAACCGCACGCACCTATCAGGCACCGTTGCAGTTAAAATCCACCGGCGGCATTTTTATCGTCGACGATTTGGGCCGTCAGGCCGAACCACCACAAAAGTTGGTCAACCGCTGGATCGTACCGCTGGAAGAATCGCGCGACATTCTGGCGCTGCAATCGGGCGAAAAATTCACCGTGCCATTTGACACGCTGGTTATCTTTTCCACCAACTTCCACCCGAACGAAATCTTTGACGGTGCGGCGTTGCGGCGGATTTTCTTCAAGATCAAGATTGATGGGCCAAACCAGGAAAACTTTCTTAAAATTTTCGCAATGGTGGCCCGCAAGCGCAAAATGCCATTGGATGAGACTGCGATGATACATCTGCTAAAGGTGAAATACCCGACCATCGACAACAACTTTGCCAACTATCAACCCGTTTTTCTGATCGACCAGATGATTGCGATTTGCGAGTTCGAGAACATGCCTTATCACATGACACCCGCGCTGATTGACAAGGCTTGGGGAAACATGTTCGTGCGAGATGAATCGATATTGCGGTAGAGTCGCAAAACGGAATTTGCGGAAATTCCGGATCGAGTTCCGCGCAAAAATTGGTCTGGCTGAAGGCTGGTGAGTGAGTATTTAGGCGAAAAAGAAACTAAAGCACAATCAAGCCCCGTTCAGTGATGATCGCATCAAGCCGTTGATCATGCTCATCAACTGTTACTTCTTCCACCTGTTGCGCGCCGAAAGCATAGCCCACGGCAAAGGTTGGCCGCCTTAA
>JACMNW010000442.1 GCA_014378345.1 Pseudorhodobacter sp.
CATCTCTAACTTCAAGGAAGGTCTGACTGTTCTTGAATACTTCAACTCCACCCACGGGGCGCGCAAGGGCTTGGCCGATACGGCGCTGAAGACGGCGAACTCGGGCTATCTCACACGCCGTCTGTGTGACGTGGCGCAAGACTGTGTCGTGCGCAGCCATGACTGTGGCACCGAACGCGGCATTACGGCTGATACTGCCGTCGCCGATGGTCAGGTCGTGCAGACGTTGGCCGAGCGTGTTCTGGGCCGTGTCGCCGCAGATCCGATCATGGTTCCCGGCACCGACCAAATGATCGTAGACCGCGGTGAAATCATCGATGAGCGCAAGGCCGACCGGATTCATCTGGTCGGTGTGGCCTCTGCCCGCATCCGCTCGCCGCTGACTTGCGACGCGGAAGATGGTGTTTGCGCGCTTTGCTATGGGCGTGATCTGGCCCGTGGCACGCTGGTTAACATCGGTGAGGCTGTTGGCATGATCGCCGCGCAGTCCATTGGCGAGCCCGGCACACAGCTGACGATGCGGACGTTCCACATTGGCGGTATTGCGCAGGGTGGTCAGCAGTCGTTCCTCGAAGCGTCCCAAGAAGGCAAGATCGAGTTCCGCAATGCCAATCTCTTGGAAAACGCCAATGGCGATTTCATCGTTATGGGCCGGAACATGCAGGTTGCCATCATTGATGATGCGGGTCAGGAACGGGCGGCGCATAAGCTTACCTACGGTGCCAAGGTTCACGTCAAAGACGGGGCACCCGTCAAGCGCGGGGCCAAATTGTTTGAATGGGACCCCTACACACTGCCAATCATCGCCGAAAAAGCTGGTGCTGCGCGCTTTGTTGACCTGATCTCGGGGATTTCGATCCGCGAAGATACGGATGAAGCCACTGGTATGACACAGCGCATCGTGTCTGATTGGCGGTCGGCCTCCAAGGGTAATGATCTGAAGCCTGAGGTGATTATCATGGATCCGGTAACCGGGGATCCCGTGCGCAATGCGGCGGGCAACCCGATTTCGTATCAGATGTCAGTTGATGCTGTTTTGTCAGTCGAAGATGGGCAGGACATCAAGGCAGGCGATGTGATTGCCCGTATCCCGCGTGAAGGTGCTAGGACCAAGGACATCACCGGTGGTCTGCCGCGTGTGGCCGAATTGTTTGAAGCGCGCCGTCCGAAAGATCACGCGATCATTGCGGAATCTGATGGCTATGTGCGGTTCGGCAAAGACTATAAGAACAAGCGCCGCATCACGATTGAACCGGTTGATGATACGCTGTCCTCGGTCGAATATATGGTGCCGAAGGGCAAGCATATTCCGGTGCAGGAAGGCGATTTCGTCCAGAAGGGCGATTACATCATGTTCGGCAACCCGGCCCCGCACGGTATTTTGCGGATTCTGGGGATTGGGGCGCCTGCCAACTACATGATGGACGAAGTGCAGGATGTGTACCGCCTGCAGGGCGTGAAGATCAACGACAAGCATATCGAAGTGATCGTGCGCCAGATGTTGCAAAAGCTGGAGATTCTCGACAGCGGCGATACCACGCTGCTCAAGGGCGAACATGTCGACAAGGCGGAGTTGGAGGAAGAAAACGTGAAGGCCCGCAACCGCGGCCTGCGCGAAGCTTCCGCCGAGGCGATCTTGTTGGGGATTACGAAAGCGTCGTTGCAAACGCGGTCGTTCATCTCGGCGGCGTCGTTCCAGGAAACCACGCGGGTGCTGACCGAAGCTTCGGTTCAGGGGAAGCGGGACAAGCTGGTTGGTCTGAAAGAGAACGTCATCGTCGGCCGGTTGATTCCGGCAGGCACCGGCGGGGCGACGAGCCGCGTGAAGAAGATCGCTGCAGACCGCGATCAGATGGTGATCGACGCGCGGCGGTTTGCGGCGGAAACAGCGGTTCAGATTGCGGCCCCGGCTGTGGTTGAACCTGCGGAGTTTTCTGCGGCTTCGGTGTTTTCAGACGTGATGGATAGCCGGGAAGAGTGATCCGGTTTTCTGGGCGGTTTTAATCGGCCGGATTCAAAAATACCCCCCGTCATCCGAAAGGGTGGCGGGGTTTTTCTTTTGGGTAACACGTGTAGTGTGGGGGGTAAGGTGTTGATATGGTTGGGGGATGGAGATTTTGTTGAGGGAAAATGAAGGGTTTTTGGGTGGGTATCGGCCAATCTTCGGCTGACAAGTGTCAGGCATGTTGTAGCAAAGTGCATGTAAGTTTTACCCAACCACTGCCTAATGCGCAAACCGGCCATGCGTAGCCTAAGGCCGAACATTTCGACGTTTTGATACCGAATTGTAGATAGCTACGAAACTGTTTTCCCGTGCTGATTGCAAAATGCGAGCTTAGGAACAGATTTCTTGATTTTGTGTCTGCAGGGGCATAGTCAAATTATGACTGTGTAAAAATGTGGCGTTTGAAGTGGAGAAATAAATGAATAAATTGCTTTTAGCTTTGGCTATGTCGACCGCAGTATTTGTATCAACCGGTGCAGGTGCAGCAACTGTAGACTTCACTGATGCGCAACCGCAGGGTGGCGGCATTTACAGTGAAGACGGCTTATCCTTTAACAATATTCGTATCGTCAACGGCAACTGTGATGCGATTTCTGGCAAGGGATGCGGTGCTTTTAACGACAACGAAACATCTGTGTTGACCAAAGTCGGCGGCGGCGAGTTCTCACTCACATCATTTTGGTATCAACTGCTAGGCCGAGGAACAGGCGGTAAAAAGCCTGTATCAAACACGTTTACTTTGTCGTCCAACACCGGCGGGGTACTAAGCTTTATGGCAAGCGTTGTTGGCCACAATGATGGTGGCCATGTGGTGGATTTAAGCACGCTGGCGCTTTTCCAAAATGTAACTTCCCTGACGTTCAGCACAAACAATGGCGGCAACGTGCGCTTGGATGATTTGGCGATCTATGCGCCACCACCTGCGCCGGTTCCATTGCCGGCGGCTGGTTTGATGCTTATCGCAGGGCTTGGCGGTCTTGCGGCCCTGCGCAAGCGCAAAGCAATCTGATATTTCAGACTGTATCGAAATATGGGCGGCCCCTGGGCCGTCCTTTTGTTTTGGGTTGCCATCTCCCCGCTGATTGTATCCGGCACAAGTTTGGCATGGCCCCGCCCCAGCCGCGCCGCTATCAACAAGCCTAACTGGGCAGGGGCCATATGCAAATCTCTGAAAATACGCGCGGTGCGCTTTATATGTGCATCGCCATGGCGGCGTTTACTGTGAATGACAGCTTCATGAAGGCAGCGACGCAGGTGTTGCCGTTGTTTCAGGCGATTACGTTGCGGGGCTTTCTGTGCGTTTTGGGCTTGGGCGCGATTGCCACCGCGACGGGCGGGCTTTGGCCGAAGCTGAACCGCAAGGATGCGATTGCGCTGATCGTGCGGTCGGTGGCA
>JACMNW010000443.1 GCA_014378345.1 Pseudorhodobacter sp.
GCCACTGCGGGCAGCATCTCGTCCACCTCAATCGCCCCCCGCGCCATATGGGCCATGCCCAATCGGTTCAAACCCGCCATCGCAAGGAACGTCGCCGCCGCCACGCCCTCCTCCAACTTGCGCATCCGCGTCTGCACATTGCCGCGAAATTCCACCAGCTTCAAATCCGGCCGCCGCACCAACAACTGCGCGCGCCTGCGCAACGATGACGATCCCACCACCGCGCCAACTGGCAAATCGCCCAACTGCGCCACGCTTGGCGACACAAACCCATCCCGCACGTCTTCGCGCGGCAAATAACAATCCAGCATCAGCCCCTCCGGCTGCAACGTCGGCATGTCCTTCATCGAATGCACGGCAATATCCACGCCGCCGTCCAGAAGCGCATCCTCGATTTCGCGCGTAAACAACCCCTTGCCGCCAATATCCTTCAACGCGCGATCCTGAATCTGGTCGCCCATCACCTTGATCACCACCACGGCAAACGCATCTTCCGGCAGATCCCACGCCGCCATCAGACACCGCCGCACCTCATGCGCCTGCCACAGCGCCAGCGGCGATCCACGGGTTCCAATGCGTAACGGCTGGGCGGGGTTTGGCAGGTTCTTTATCATGCGCGCAGTCATAGCCCATGTCATCTGAAACTGACAACTCCCACCTTGACAAACACACGCCATCATCCGACCCATGGCCCACAAACGGAGGCGTCACATGACCAAAACCATCCTGCGCGCACTACAAGGCGAAGTGCTTCCCACGCCGCCGATCTGGATGATGCGCCAAGCCGGCCGCTACCTGCCCGAATACCGCGCCACCCGAGCGCAGGCGGGCGATTTTCTGAAGCTCTGCTACAATTCCGAATTGGCCGCCGAGGTTACCCTGCAACCGATCCGCCGCTACGGCTTTGACGCCGCCATCCTGTTCGCCGATATCCTGTTGCTGCCGCAAGCCCTTGGTGCCGATCTGTGGTTCACCACAGGTGAAGGTCCGCGCCTTTCGACCATCACTGATATGGCGGGCGTCACTGCCCTAAAACCCGTGGATGACATCCACGATACGCTCAACCCCATCTACGAAACCCTGCGCATTCTGAAACGCGAACTCCCCTCGGAAACCACCCTCATCGGTTTCGCAGGTGCCCCGTGGACTGTCGCCACCTATATGATCGCTGGCAAAGGTTCCCCCGACCAAGCTGCCGCCCATGCCCTGAAAAACACCGACCGCGCCGCCTTCCAGGCTTTGATAGACCGCATTACCGAAGGCACCATCGAATACCTTTCGGCGCAAGTCGATGCCGGGGCCGAAGTCATCAAACTGTTTGATTCGTGGGCAGGCAGCCTCAAAGGCCAGGATTTCACCGATTTCGCCACCAAACCCGCCGCCCAAATCATCGCGGCGCTCAAATCCCGCCACCCCGGTCTGCCCATCATCGCCTTCCCGCGCGAAGCAGGCGATAATTACATCGGGTTTGCCGCCGCCACCGGGGCCGATTGCGTGGCCATCGACAATTCCGTCACCCCGGAATGGGCGGCCGAACATGTGCAATCCACCGGCTGCGTGCAGGGCAACATGGCCCCCACCCACATGGTCACAGGCGGCGCGGACCTGGACGCTGCCACCCGCCGCGTCGTGCAAGCCTTCAAGCACGGCCCCCATATCTTCAACCTCGGCCATGGCATCACACCAGATGCCAACCCCGATAACGTGCAGCGGATGATTGATGTGGTGCGGGCGGGGTAACGCCCTTAGTCTACCGCTACCGCCACAGGCCCGCCGCGCATGAAGGGTTTCGGCAGCATCCAAACCGCAACCGAAATCACCGCAAAAGCGCAGATATTATAGATCAGCGCAGTTCGTAGCGCGTCGGAATACACCGCATGTGGCATGTCCCCGCCCGTCATCAGGATCGAGAAGAATATCTGCCCCATGACCGCCACGCCCAAGGCACCGCCCACCTGTTGAAACGATTGCAAAGCACCCGAGGCTGATCCCGCATCCCGCCCCGCCACGCTGGACAACACCATTTGAAACAAGGGCGAAATCGTTGACCCCAACCCAACGCCCGCCAAAAACAACGGCGGCGCGAACCACGCCCAAACCACGGCATCCTCGGTACCGGCAACCACAAGCCGCACAATAATCATGCCTGTCATCAAACAAAGCGCACCCACGGTAATCCGCTCGCGCTGCCAGCGCAGGCCCAGCTTGCTGGCAATCACCGATGCCACCAAAACACCCACCGAAAACGGAATTGTCGTCAGGCCGGAATGTAACGGCGTCAAACCAAACCCGCTTTGCAAAAAGATCGCCAACACCAGAAAAAAGCTTGGAATGCCGGAAAACAGCAATGCGGCTAACCCGGTCCCAATCAGGAATTGTCGATTGGCAAACAGTGTCACCGGCACCAACTGTGCCGCCCCTTTTGCCGCCTGCCTGTATTGCCACCCAACAAACACCGCCGCCATCGGCAGCGCTGCCGCCATCAGGACAAAACACCACACAGGCCAACCCAACTGCCGCCCCTCGATCAACGGAAACACCACCATCAGCAAGGCAATGCCTGCCAATGCAATGCCGACAAAATCATTGCCCATATTCGGCTGCGGCTTTAACTTCGGCACATATTTTAATGCCATCACAATCGCCAGAACGCCAAACGGCAGGTTGACCAGAAAAATCGGCCGCCATCCTAATCCCCAGATATCCGCCTCAATCAACAACCCGCCCAGCAGTGGCCCTACGACAGAAGCCAAGCCCGCCGACAACCCGCCCAGCGCAAAGGACACACCCTGTTCCCGCGGCGCAAACAAAGCCGGCACAAAGGCCAGCGTTTGCGGCGTCATCAAAGCA
>JACMNW010000444.1 GCA_014378345.1 Pseudorhodobacter sp.
AGCACAAGGTCGTGCAGGTTGTGCGCCCCAGAACCCGCTGGCCATCACAAAACCGGATTTTTGCCATCCTTGGTGCAGCTGTCCATCTGGCATTTCGGGCGCAGAATGGTGGCCCAGTCTTCCGCAGTCGCAAGTTCGGTCAGGTCCTGCATCAGGCCAGCGGCGATCAGATCATCCGCATCTTTGCCGGGGTTCAATCGGGTCGCACCCCTCGGGTTGCCACCCAAAAGCCGGCTGATGATGATCGGGCGGGCTACATCGCCCTACCCTGCGATTGCGCAATCGACCCACTTGTTGCCGGTCGCGTCTAATGCCTTGGCGAATGCGGCCACGGCCACCGCTTCACCGCCAGATGTCCACCGGCTGGGGTGCGCCTACGCACAGGGCGCACCCATATCATCCCTTTGGTAATGTCTGCCGAACCAGATGTGATGAATCACACAGCCAACTGATCCGTTCCGTGGCATCCGGTTTGCGCGACACCGGCTTTCACATGATCGTGCCCTACTTTTCCGAAGAAGACCCGTTAAACCCGATCCGCTATATCCAGCAAACCGGGTCAGCCGATGCCGTGATCATCAACATGACCGTACCCAATGATCCGAGGGTAGTGTTCATGACGGAACACGGAATGCCCTTTGCCACCCATGGCCGCAGCGATATGGGGCGAAATCATCCGTACTTCGGTGCTGTGCAGGCCGCCGTGGAAAACCGCAATGGCCCTGTGCAACAGGCGCTGGATGTGCCGCATCTGGATTGACCCTACACCGCACATTCCGCCGCTATCCACGCCCGAAACGCTTGCAGCGGCGGATACCATGCCCCAGTTTTCGGCCAGACCAGGTAATATGCGCCCGCCCCGCGCGCAGAATCATCAAACAGGCTGGTCAGCCGCCCGCCGTCAATTTCTGCCCGCGCCAGAAATTGCGGCAACAATGCAACCCCAAGCCCGTAGGCCGCTGCCTCGACCATTGGGGCAAATTGGTCAAAGACCATGCCTTGCACGCGTGGCGCATCAACCCCGTGCTGGCCGAACCAACCACGCCAAGCAGTAGGGCGCGAGTCCAGTTGTAACAACGACAGGCCAACCATATCGGCGGGGGTGTCTACCGGGTGCTGCGCCAGATACCCCGGCGCGCAAACGGCAACCAGCACCTCATCAAACAGCTTGGCAAACCCGGCATTTGGCCAATCCTCAGTGCCAAAATGAATGGCGGCGTCAAAGCCTTCTTCTTCAAAATCAAACGGCCGCACCCGCGTGCCAAGGTTGATCGTAATCCCCGGATGGGCGGCCAGAAACGCGGGCAACCGGGGTGCCAACCACCGCGTGCCAAAGGCAGGCAATACCGACAAAGACAAGGCCCCGCCGCTGGCATTGGACTGCAACCGCATGGCACCGCGGGTGATCAGGTCCAGCGCCTTCACCACATCACGCCTATACGCAAGTGCTGCATCCGTCGGCACCAACCGCCGCTGTTCGCGCAAGAAAAGCACAACCCCCAACTGCCCTTCCAGATTCTGGATCAACCGGCTGACCGCCCCTTGCGACAGATCAAGATCGCGCGCTGCTGCAAGGGTTGATCCGGTACGGCACACCGCCTCAAACGCTGACAGCAGGCTGAGCGAGGGGATCAGACGGCGTGGGCTGGGCATAAGTATTCCTTTTACACATACATACCTGCCTTAATATCGGATGTTCGTGCCTGCACATAGCAAATAGCGCATAGCCAAACATGCCCTTGGCCCCTATGCCCATATCCTGTTGCGCCGCACCGATCCCGCGCGGATGATGCAACGATCCGCAAAGAAGACCTGCCCGATGGACCGCGCCGATATCGTTCACGACAACTTCCTTGCCCGCGTCACCGCACGGGATTTTCCGCATGGCCAAGCACCCGCAGGCCCGCTGACAAACACTGATGCCGTCGCCATTTACCGTGCCGGCTGCACCTCGCGCGCGCTGGATCGAACTTCCCGCGCCATGCAGCGGGCAGGCACCGGGTTTTACACAATCGGATCGTCCGGCCATGAAGGCATGGCTGCTGTCGCCATGGCGCTGCGCCCCACCGATATGGCCTTTTTGCATTACCGGGATGCCGCGTTTCAGATTGCCCGCGCGGGGCAGGTTCCGGGGCAGTCGATCACCTGGGATATGCTGTTAAGCTTTGCGGCGTCTTGCGAAGACCCCATTTCTGGCGGACGGCACAAGGTGTTGGGGTCGCGCGCGCTTAACATTCCGCCGCAGACATCCACCATCGCCAGCCACTTGCCAAAGGCGGTTGGCGCCGCCTATTCCATCGCCGCCGCCAAACGCCGCCCCCCCGAACATCGGCAACTGCCCGACGACGCTATCATCATGTGCAGCTTTGGCGATGCATCGGCCAACCATTCGACTGCCCAAGGCGCGTTTAACACGGCGGGTTGGACTGCTTATCAAAGCATCCCGCTGCCGCTGCTGTTTGTCTGTGAAGACAATGGTATCGGCATTTCCACCAAAACCCCAAAGGGCTGGATCGCGGCAAGTTTTCAGAACCGCCCCGGGCTTGAATACTTCACAGCCAACGGTTTGGATATTTTCGAGACTTACAGAGTTGCGCAACAGGCCGCCCACTTTGCCCGCACGCGCCGCAAACCTGTCTTTCTGCATCTTTTGACCATCCGGCTTTATGGCCACGCCGGGGCCGATATTCCCACCACCTATTTGCCAAAAGCGGAAGTGGAGGCTGAAGAAGCCAATGATCCCTTGCTGCACGCAGTGCGCCAGCTGGATCAATCAGGTGCGCTACCTGCCGCTGACGCGCTGCAGATTTACCAACAAACCCTGACCCGCGTTGCGCGCATTGCGGGTCAAGCCGTACAACGCCCCCGACTGAAAACCGCCGTCGATGTGATGGCCAGCATCGTGCCCCCGGCCCGCCCCTGCAAACCCACCAATGGCCCAAGCGACGCCGCCCGCGCCGCCGCCTTTGGGTCAGACCTGAAACAAATGGCCGATCCGCAACCGATGAGCCGGATTATAAATTGGGCCCTGACCGATCTGATGCTGGCCCACCCCGACATCGTGATGATGGGCGAAGATGTGGGCCGCAAGGGCGGCGTGTATGGCGTGACCCAAAAGTTGGCCGCGCGCTTTGGCGCGGACCGGATGATTGATACCTTGCTGGATGAACAATCCATCCTTGGCCTTGCCATCGGCATGGCGCAAAACGGCTTTATCCCGATGCCGGAGATTCAATTTCTGGCCTATCTGCACAATGCCGAAGATCAGATACGGGGTGAGGCGGCGACCTTGCCGTTCTTTTCCCAAGGCCAATATACCAACCCGATGGTGCTGCGCATCGCGGGGCTTGGCTACCAAAAGGGCTTTGGCGGGCATTTCCATAATGACAATTCGGTCGCCGTGCTGCGCGATATTCCCGGGCTTATTCTGGCTTGCCCATCAAATGGTGCGGATGCAGCCAAAATGCTGCGCGAATGTGTGCGTCTGGCGCGCGAAGACCAGCGGCTTGTCGTCTTTCTGGAACCGATCGCGCTGTATCCGATGCGCGACCTGCACGCAGATAAAGATGGCGGATGGATGAATATTTACCCCACCCCCGACCAATCAATTCCGTTGGGCGAAGTTGGCATCTGCGGTGACGGCACTGATTTGG
>JACMNW010000445.1 GCA_014378345.1 Pseudorhodobacter sp.
GCTGCGGCCTTTGCGCACGGTTTGCAGTGTGGCCTTGTCGGCACCTTCGAGGCCCGAAAGAAAGCGGACCCAGCCCGCCTGTTTGTAAAAGTGCAGGATGTCGGCGTCGCGGACGATATCATCGGCGCGGGTGGAGCCGACGATGGTAACGGCAACGTCTTCCGCGATCAGCGCCTGAAGAAACGCCTTCCACGCGCGGCGGGGTGAGGTTGGATTTTCATCGGTAAAGTTGATCAGTTCCACGCCATGGGTCCGCACCAGCCAAGCGATTTCGACGGCAAATTTGACCGGGTCGCGATGACGCCACCGGGTTCAGAACCCGCGCTGGCCGCAATAGGTGCAAAGATGCGGGCAGCCCCGCGTGAAAATTGCAGCACCACTGCACGTTCGCCGCCCCAATAGCTGTGGGCGGAAAAATCTGTCAGCTCCCATCCGACGCGAACAATGTCGATGTCTTTTATCGTGGTGGCGGGTTGGGTGGCGTGGAAAAGACTGTTGTGGCGAAAGGCGATGCCGCGGATAATTTGTAGCGGCGTGTTGCTTGCAAGCGCGTTGATCAGGGCGGGGGCGGTTGCATAGCCTTCGCCGCGTACGATGATGTCGATGGCGGCGGTGTCGCGCAATGGCAAAAAGGCCCAAGGGGGGCAGAAGTTCACCGGGAACTCGGCTGCCAATGGCGGTGTGTGGCGGGTTGATTAAGACGATGCGCATCAATCACCAATGACAGGGACGAAATTGCAGGCTATGGGACAAGGCCACCAGGGCCAAGGAGCAATGTTTATGAAGTTTACCGTGGCGATTGATGGGCCGGCGGCGGCGGGCAAGGGCACGATTGCGCGCGCGGTGGCGGAGCATTTTGGCTTTGCTTACCTCGATACCGGGCTTTTGTACCGGGCTGCGGCGCGCAAGGTAATTGACGGGATGGACCCGGTGGCGGCGGCAAAAGCGCTGACGCCGCATGATTTTGAGCGGACGGGCTTGCGGACGGCGAAGGTCGGGCAGGCGGCATCCAAAATTGCAGCGTTGCCCAAAGTGCGCGCGGCCTTGGTTGATTTTCAACACAAGTTTGCGCGATCAGATGGCGGTGCGGTTCTGGACGGGCGCGATATCGGCACGGTGATCTGCCCGGAGGCGGAGGTAAAGTTGTTTATCACCGCGTCAGACGAGGTGCGCGCGGTGCGCCGTCATGCGGAACTTGTGGAAAAATCGGCGGATTTGACAGTTGACGACGTGCTGGCCGATCTGCGGGCACGCGATGCACGCGATACCGAGCGGAAGGTGGCACCCTTGATGGCTGCCGCGGATGCGGTGCTGCTGGATACGTCGGAGTTGACGATTGATCAGGCTGTCGCCAAGGCTTGTGCGCTTGTTGCAGCGGTATTGGTGGTCTGAATGACCAAAGCGGAAGTGGTGTTTCACTTTCCCGAAGCCTTCCACCACCGGTATAAGTCGGCCCGTCATCTTGCACTTTATCCGGCAATCGAAGCTGTCATGGTGCAACATGGGGGCCGTGTGCGGATAGCGGAACACCGGGCCAAAGCAAAGCATCTCGACGTTGATGAAAATTTGCACATTGTCGAAAATGGGCGCATCCACAGCCCGGGATTTCTGAATGCGACACTGGCGTATTTGCGCGGGTTTTGGCATCTTGATCCGCAAGGCGTGCTTGCCGAAAGCGAGATCGGAAGCCTGCGATTCAAAGCAGACAGCGTAGACCCGGTGATGGCGGCAACCTTTCAGGACGATCTGCGCCAGCGCTTTGCCGTTGCCCGAAAATCCCGCTACCACCAAGCGCGTGACATTACCGCCGTGCCCGAGGGTGCTATTGTGGTGTTCCTGCAAGGGCCCTCGCCGCAGCGGCGCGGGCACGCGCATTTGCCTTATGCCGATATGGTGCATGCAGTGGTGGCGGGATCGGGTGGACGGCCTGTGTTGGTTAAACCGCACCCGTTGCATACCGAAATGGGCCAACAGATTATTGCGGCGGTGCAGGCGCAGGGCGTGACCATCACCGAAACGGCAGCCAACGTGCATGACTTGCTGGCCGGGGCTGCGGTCAGCGTTTCCGTCAACTCTGCCGCCGCTATCGAAGGATTTTTACATGGCACACCTGCCATATTATTTGGCCGGTCTGATTTTCAGCCGATGGTGGAAACGGTGTATGAGTGGCAGGATTTTCCCGCGGCATTGGCGCGGGCGCTGACCACTAAGCGCGATTATGCCGCATGGCTGTATTGGTATTTCAATGGCCACTGCCTGAACCTTGCAGCACCTGACTTTGCCACGCAGCTGTTTGCCCGCTTTGCCCGCGCCGGATTTGACGCCGAACGCCTTGGGCTGCGGTTGGATTGACTGGCTCATTGCTGTGCATATTGAGGCGACGCAGCCTTTGAGCATTGGCGAAAACTTCCAATTTGAACAGTCACTGTGCGTGGGCGGCCCTTGCTGCAGCGCGGCGCATTCCTACATTCGGGTGGTCAGGCGCTGCTTTTGCAGTTTGCCCAAGCGATCATAGGAAAGACGAGGCCCGCGATGTTGCAAGAAAAATTGAACTGGCGCTATGCCACAAAGAAAATGGACCCGACCAAAGCCGTGCCACAAGACAAGGTGAACCGCATTCTGGAGGCGGCCAATCTTGCGCCGACATCCAGCGGCTTGCAGCCGTTCGAGATTATTGTGGTGACCAACCCGGAGGTGAAGGCGCAGTTGAGTGCCGCCGCTTACGGCCAAAGCCAGATTGTAGACGGAAGCCATGTGTTGGTGTTTGCGGCTTGGGATAACTACACAGCCGAGCGGATTGACGCTGTGGTGGCAAATCTGGAAGCCGAACGTGGTGGCAAATCGGATGCCGTGACCGGTTACTATGACAACTTGAAGGCCCAGTATCTGCCGCGCACGGCGGAGGTGAATTATGAACATGCGGCGCGGCAGGCCTATATTGCCTTTGGTATGGCGCTGACGGCTGCGGCGTTTGAGGCGGTAGACAGCACACCGATGGAAGGGTTTGATCCGGCAAAAGTGGATGAAATTCTTGGCCTGCGTGAAAAGGGTCTGCGATCTGTCACCATCATGCCGCTGGGCTACCGCGCCGATGCAGGTGACTGGCTGAACGGGGCGAAAAAAGTGCGCAAGCCGATGGGCGAGTTGGTAACGCTGGTCGCGTGATTGACCGTGACGCTTTGGATTGGGCGGTTCCCGGCAGCGGGGACCGCCTTTCCCTTGCCAGCATGGCGCAAAGGGGGTATTAGCCGCGCATTCTGACAGGAGTCGAGATTTTGCCGGTTTTCCGGCTCTGTTTTGATTTGACGATCGGGCCCATTCAAGACCAGCGGAGCCAACCGCGTGGCCAGTGAAAAGACGTGAAAAGGAAACTGATCTACATGAGCACTAAAGCCACGATGGAAGACTTTGAAGCCCTGTTGAAGGAAAGCTTCGAGATTGACACACCCGAAGAGGGATCTGTTGTCAAAGGCCGGGTTATCGCGATTGAAGCGGGCCAGGCGATTATTGATGTCGGCTACAAGATGGAAGGCCGCATCGACCTGAAAGAATTTGCCAACCCCGGTGAAACTGTCGACATCAAGGTCGGCGACGAGGTTGAGGTGTATCTGGACCGCGTGGAAAACAGCCGCGGTGAAGCCCAGATCAGCCGTGAAAAAGCCCGTCGCGAAGAAGCGTGGGATCGTCTTGAGAAAGCCTATGCATCCGAGACGCGCGTTGATGGCGCGATCTTTGGCCGCGTTAAAGGCGGCTTTACCGTTGATCTTGGCGGCGCTGTGGCGTTCTTGCCGGGCAGCCAGGTTGACGTGCGCCCGGTACGTGATGCCGGCCCGTTGATGGGCATGAAGCAGCCGTTCCAGATTTTGAAAATGGACCGTCGTCGTGGCAACATCGTTGTGTCGCGCCGTGCCATTCTTGAAGAATCGCGGGCGGAACAGCGTGCCGAAGTTATCGGCAATCTGGTTGAAGGTCAGGTTGTGGACGGCGTGGTCAAGAACATCACCGAATACGGTGCGTTTGTGGACCTCGGCGGTGTTGACGGGCTGTTGCACGTCACCGACATGGCCTGGCGCCGGGTGAACCACCCGTCAGAAATTCTGGCGATTGGCGAAACGGTCAAAGTGCGGGTCATCAAGATCAACAAAGAGACCCACCGCATCAGCCTTGGCATGAAGCAGTTGCAATCGGATCCATGGGATGCGGTTGAAAAGATGTATGCGCTTGGCACCCAGCATAAGGGCCGTGTCACCAACATCACCGATTACGGCGCATTCGTTGAGCTGGAAGCCGGTGTTGAAGGGCTTGTTCACGTGTCTGAGATGTCCTGGACCAAGAAGAACGTGCATCCCGGCAAGATCGTTTCTACTTCGCAAGAAGTAGAAGTTATGGTGCTGGAAATTGACAGCTCCAAGCGGCGGGTCAGCCTTGGCCTGAAGCAGACGCAGCGCAACCCATGGGAAGTGTTCGCGGAAACCAACCCGGTTGGCACGATCATTGAGGGCGAAGTCAAGAACATCACCGAATTCGGTCTGTTCGTGGGCCTTGATAACGATATCGACGGCATGGTTCACCTGTCTGATCTGTCCTATGATCAGCGCGGCGAAGATGCGATTGCGAACTACCGCAAGGGCGACACGGTCAAGGCATCGGTCACCGAGGTGGATGTTGAGAAAGAGCGTATCTCGCTTTCCGTCAAGGCATTGGGCGAAGACACCTTCACCGATGCGGTTGATGGCGTGAAGCGTGGCGGAATCGTAACGGTGGTTGTGACGGCGATTGAAGAAGGCGGCGTCGAGGTGGAATACCAAGGTGCCAAGTCCTTCATCCGTCGGTCTGACCTGTCACGCGACCGGGCTGATCAGCGGCCAGAGCGGTTCCAGATTGGCGACAGCATTGATGCGCGCGTCACCAACATCGACCCCAAAACCCGTCGTCTGGGGCTTTCCATCAAGGCGCGTGAAATCGCCGAAGAAAAGGAAGCGGTTGAGCAATACGGGTCATCCGATTCGGGTGCGTCGTTGGGTGATATCTTGGGTGCGGCGCTTAAGGGCGGCAACTAAGACTGATCTATCGGTCAATAAAAGCAGGAGCCTCGCCTTATGGCGGGGCTCTTTTGCATCTAACCCCCCCTTATCCCTTGGTTTCCCCCGCTTTTTGTTTGTGCGGTCAAAATTTTTGCCTATAGTTTCCGAACAATAAGAAGTGGCGGTAGCTCAACGTGTCTGCCAGACGCGCCAGCCATTTGGGGGGACGACAAGGATGATCCGTTCGGAACTTATCCAAAAAATTGCGGATGAAAATCCACATTTGACGCAGCGCCACGTAGAGCGGATCGTCAACACGGTTTTTGAAGAAATCATTGAAGCGCTGTCCAAGGGCGACCGGGTGGAACTACGCGGATTTGGTGCGTTTTCCGTCAAGGCGCGCGATGCCCGCGTGGGGCGCAACCCGCGCACCGGCGAGGCAGTGGCCGTGGATGACAAGAAGGTGCCGTTCTTCAAGACTGGCAAGCTGCTGCGCGACCGATTGAACGCCAAGTGACCTGCCTGCCCTTGTGATTAAAGGACGATGCGCAGATAATAGCGCAGCTTTGGTTGCATAAAGGCGTTTACTCAGATGATCCGCACGCTGCGATATGTTTTTTTGTTTGCATTGGCGATTGTGCTGCTGACGGTGGCGCTTGCCAACCGCGCGCCGGTGTCGTTGCGGTTGTTGCCCGATGATGTGGGCGCATTTTTGGGGCTTGGTGGGGCTGTAGAATTACCGCTGTTCTTGGTGATCTTTGGCGGGATCGTGGCAGGGCTGTTGATTGGCTTTGTCTGGGAATGGTTCCGGGAAAGTAAGCATCGCAAAAACTCCAGCACCAAAACGCGCGAGGTTTCGCGACTCGAACGGGAGTTGGCGGTGCTGCGCGACACTAAGCCCGAGCAGCACGATGAAGTGCTGGCGCTGTTGGATAGCCCGCGCAAGGCCGGATGATGGGCGATATTCGGGTTAAAATCTGTGGCCTGCGAACGGTGGACGATGTGGTGGCGGTGGCGCGCGCGGGTGCGGCCTATGCGGGATTTGTGTTTTTTCCAAAAAGTCCAAGGCATTTGAGTATTCCTGAAGCAAGAGCCCTGGCACTTGCAGCCCCTGTGGGACTTGCGAAGGTGGCTTTGATCGTAAACGCGGATGACGCGGCGATTGACGCGATACTGGCGGATGTGCCCATTGACATGTTGCAACTGCACGGGGCGGAGACGCCGGCGCGTGTGGCCGAGGTGCGGGATCGGTTTGGCTTGCCAGTGATGAAGGCGGTGGGTCTGTCGGGTGAGGCGGATTTGGCGGCGATCATGGAGTATTCGCTGATCGCGGATCAGTTGTTAATCGATGCAAAACCGGGGTCGGGCACCGATTTGCCGGGTGGCAATGGGTTGGCGTTTGATTGGCGTTTGCTGGTGGGGCGCAAGTGGCTGCGGCCTTGGATGTTGGCGGGGGGGCTTGGCCCGCACAACGTGGCAGAGGCAATACGGCTGACAGGTGCGGCGCAGGTGGATGTATCATCGGGTGTGGAATCGGCGCCCGGGGTGAAGGACCACGCAAAGATTGCGGCATTTGTAGCGGCTGCAGGGTAAGCCTGCGCGATCTGCAGGCAGCGGATTTGAGTATTTTTGCGAAAAAGAACTCAGCAAGGGCATAGCGCCGCAGTGGTTTTCTTTTGCATTTTGCTGGGTTACATCGGATAAAAATCTACGGGAGCATGACCATGGCAGAAGACGGGATCAACAGTTTCATGACCGGGCCGGATGAGCAGGGCAGGTTTGGCATGTTTGGCGGGCGGTTCGTATCGGAAACGCTGATGCCGCTGATCCTTGATCTGGAAGCGCGCTATGAGTTCGCGAAGACCGACCCGGAATTTTGGGCGGAAATGGATTGGCTTTGGAAGCATTATGTCGGGCGGCCAAGCCCCCTGTATTACTGTGAGCGGCTGACCAAGCATCTGGGTGGCGCCAAGATTTACATGAAGCGCGATGAGCTGAACCATACCGGCGCGCATAAGATCAACAATGTGTTGGGGCAGATTATTCTGGCGCGGCGCATGGGGAAAACCCGGATCATTGCGGAAACCGGGGCGGGCCAGCACGGGGTGGCAACTGCAACGGTTTGTGCCAAGTTCGGTTTGAAATGCGTGGTCTACATGGGCGCGCATGATGTGGAGCGGCAAGCGCCGAATGTGTTTCGGATGAAGCTGCTGGGGGCGGAGGTTATTCCAGTCACCTCCGGTCGTGGTACGTTGAAAGTCGCGATGAACGATGCGCTGCGCGATTGGCTGACGAACGTGCGCGATACGTTTTATTGCATTGGCACTGTGGCGGGGCCGCATCCCTACCCGGCGATGGTGCGGGATTTCCAGTCGATCATCGGCAAGGAAGTGCGCTGGCAGTTGGCCGAGCAGGAAGGCGAGGGGCGTCTGCCTGATACCGTGATTGCGGCGATTGGTGGCGGGTCCAACGCGATGGGGCTGTTCTACCCGTTCCTTGATGATCCGTCGGTGAACATCATCGGGGTTGAGGCGGGCGGTAAAGGTGTGGACGACCGGATGCAGCATTGCGCATCTTTGACTGGTGGTCGCCCCGGCGTTTTGCATGGCAACCGCACGTATTTGTTGCAGGATCTGGATGGGCAGATATTGGAGGGGTTCTCGATCTCGGCAGGCTTGGATTATCCGGGCATTGGGCCGGAACATGCCTGGCTGCATGACACGGGCCGGGCGCAGTATGTAAGCATCACGGATGCCGAGGCGCTGGAGGCGTTTCAGCTGTCTTGCGCGTTGGAAGGCATCATCCCTGCGCTGGAGCCGAGCCATGCTTTGGCGCATGTGATGAAAATCGCGCCAACCCTGCCGCCGGAGCATATCATCGTGATGAACATGTGTGGGCGGGGTGATAAAGATATCTTCACCGTGGCCAAACACCTTGGGTTTGACATGAAGATTTAGTCATTTGGTTTGATTTGCCAAAAAGCCCCGCAGACTTTTTGCGGGGCTTTTGCATTTTTCGGGCCAGAAGCGCCAGTTATGCAGAGTTTGGCATAAACTTTGGTTTAGGGCCGCCAACCAGAGTTAGAAGCCGATCGCATAAACCATAGATCAATATACATCTTTTGGTTGTGGTGCTGTTCTGGAATTACAGCTGCCGTGTGCGGCCGAAACCAGTATGTGGGAGATGACACATGAAACGCACCTTGATGATAACGGCGGCCTTTATCTTTGGCGGCCAAATGGCTTTTGCTGCGATCAACCCGCAGTCACTTGCCGACAGCTATGTTGCCGAAGGCTATACCTATGTTGAAGTAAAGCAGGGCCCGACGCAGACCAAGCTTGAGGGCGTTAAAGACGGCAACTATGTTGAAGTGGTGTATGACAATGAAACGGGCAGCATCATCAGCAAGGAGATTCAGGCAGCAGATGCTGAAGAACTGGCCCAAACCGGCGTAGAAATCAAAACCACGGACAAAGATTTCGAAGATATCACAGATGAAGATGGCACCGATGATGCCGTTGATACCGAAGATGATAACAACCATGACCAAGCCGACACCGAAGATGATAACGACGACAACGCGTCTGATGATGGCGATGACGGCGACAATCACGACGACGGTGATGGCAGTGACGACGGCGATGACAGCGGTGATGACGGTGACAATTCCGGCGGCAACGATTCGTCTGACGGCGACGGCGATTGTAACTAAGCAGCCCGTGTGACTTTTTGGTAATGTGATGTGGCATGCCCGGGCACTGACGAATTTTGGCCCGGGATAGTTTGGCCCGGGCTAATTTTGGCTTGGGCCTGTTGCCAAAGCTAGCGTGGTGCGAATTTTGGTGTAACGCTACGGTGGGTGAGGTGAAATGAACAAAAGACAGCTTTTAGCAGGTTTGATGGCGACTTTGGCCGCGCAAACGTTGCTGGCTTTGCCCGCCTTTGCGGCAAGCTATGTTGATCAAATATTAGCCCAACTGCGCGCGCAAGGATTTGAGAATATCGAAGTTGAAACAACTTGGCTTGGCCGCGCCCGGATAGCGGCTGTGCGCGGTGGTGTGAACCGCGAAATTGTTGTGAATCCCACAACTGGCGAAGTCTTGCGCGATCTTTGGCTTTCTGCATCTGGCGGTGGACCGCGAACCATCACCATCGGCGACGAAAGTGATGCAGATCACGGCGGTAACAGTGGCGACGGGGGAGGAGATAACGGCGGTTCCGGCGGCGGAAATGGTGGCAGTGGCGGCGGCAGCGGCGAGGATGGCGATGACAATCATGGCGGTGAGGATGAGCATGATTGAGGTTTGTCATCGAATGAGGAATTGGCTGATTTGATGGGTGGACGAGCTGCGATCTTGATCGTGTTTGTGATTCAGGCGCTGTGCGCCGTTTTTTTTATTTCTGATATTCTGTCATCGGTTTTGGGGCTTCGGTCTGTTCCGCCAAGCTGGCGCAGCCGGGAAATGCTTGAACTGGGTGCCGCACTTGGGTTAATTTTGGGCTTGGGTTTGGGGGCGCTTTTGCTGGCCCGTGCTCTGCGCGCGCGCGATGCAGCACAAGAACGTCTGCGCCGCGCATCGGGCGCGTTTATGGATTTGCTGGAGGAGCGGTTTGCCGAATGGGCACTTTCGCCTGCGGAACGGGACGTGGCTTTGTTTGCGATCAAGGGCATGTCGACGGCGGAAATTGGCGTTTTGCGCCAGACCAGTGAAGGCACGGTCAAGGCCCAGACCAATGCGATTTACCGCAAAGCGGGCGTAACCGGGCGGCCGCAGTTGTTAAGCGTGTTCATCGAGGATTTGATGCGCGATGATGTGGTGTCGCGGAAGGCGATCCTGCCTCAATCCGCGGCGTAAAGCTGCAGGATTTCCAGCGGCACCACCGATAGGGTTTTGGTGTGGGTGGCGGCCAAGCGCACCCTTGGGGCGGCGCCTTCTTCGTGGGCTTGCAGAAACCGCGTGGCGCAGAGGCACCATTTATCGCCGGGTTTCAGGCCAGCAAAGCCGTATTCGGGGCGCGGGGTGGACAGATCGTTGCCAAGGTATTTCGAAAGCGCCAGAAATTCGGCCGTCATGAGGGCGCAGACAGTGTGCAGGCCCTGATCCTGCGGGCCGGTATCGCAGCAGCCATTGCGGAAAAATCCGGTGAGGGGGGCGGAGGAGCATGGCTCTAGTATTGTGCCAAGGACGTTGACTGAGGGTTCTTTCATTGCGGACTCGCGGTTGGTTTGGGGCATCGTAACCCGGCTTGGCATTAGCTGCATCCGTTAAATGGCGATGTTGCAAAGGCTGGACCCTTTGTCGCGCGCCTTGTATAAGGCCGCTTATGCAGATGCGTTTGGCGATCATAGCCCGAATTATATGCCCGGCGGTCTGATAGCAGGCTCGCCGGAACGGGGTCTTTGCACCCCAGACGATTTCCCCGAATTTCAGATCTAAGGACCGCATCCGATGTGCGCCGATACGCCAGTCACCGACCTGCCCGCCAATGATTTGCCCGACTACCGCGATACAGTGTTTTTGCCGGAAACTGGTTTTCCGATGCGGGCGGGGTTGCCTGCGCGCGAACCGGACTGGCTGGCGCGGTGGGAAAAGATTGGCGTCTATGACCGGCTGCGGGAAAAGGCCGCTGGTCGCAAGCCGTTCACCCTGCATGACGGCCCGCCCTATGCCAACGGGCATCTGCACATCGGCCATGCGCTGAACAAGGTGTTGAAGGATATGGTGGTGCGCAGTCAGCAGATGATGGGCCGAGATGCCCGTTATGTGCCGGGGTGGGATTGCCACGGTCTGCCGATCGAATGGAAGATCGAGGAGCAATACCGTGCGCGGGGCGAGGATAAAGACGCCGTCGATAAGGTGGCTTTCCGTCAGGAATGCCGCAAATTCGCCGATGGCTGGGTCGATATCCAGCGTGAAGAATTCAAGCGGCTGGGCGTGACTGGCAATTGGGCCGACCCGTACAAGACCATGGATTACCATGCCGAGGCGGTGATCGCGGGCGA
>JACMNW010000446.1 GCA_014378345.1 Pseudorhodobacter sp.
CGTGGCGCGCGGGGCGGCCCGTTGAATGCCCGCCTCATCGCCCTTGTGATGGAGAAAACCCGTGCCCAGATGGGCCTGCCAGCCACTGCCACCCCACACGCCTTACGGCACAGCTTTGCCACCCATCTGCTTGCAGCCGGCGGCGATCTGCGTGCCATTCAGGAACTGTTGGGCCACGCTTCCCTTTCCACCACTCAAGCCTATACGGCCGTAGATGCAGCCAGGCTGATGGAGGTCTACGACCGCGCACATCCGCGCGCATAATTGCCTGGCAAAGGTTGATTAAACCTGCAAATTCAGCCATCACTTGGCAATGAACGCACGCCTCAAAGCCCTGTCCGTCCATTTGTTCACCGCCACTGGTGCGGTGTTGGCGATGCTTGCCATGTTAGCAGCCGTCAACGGCAAATGGGATTTAATGTTTCTGTGGCTGGTGGCGGCGCTGCTGGTTGATGGCCTCGATGGCCCTCTGGCACGGCGCTATGATGTGACAGAAAACTGGCCCACGTATGACGGCGTGTTGATGGATCTGATCATCGACTATCTGACCTATGTGTTCATTCCCGCCTATGCCTTGTTCAAGTCCGGCTTGCTTCCGGGTTGGCCAGGGTGGCTTGCGATCATTGTTATTGTTTATGGATCGGTCATCTATTTCGCCGATACCCGCATGAAAACAAAGGATAAATCCTTTGCGGGCTTCCCTGCCTGCTGGAATATGGTGGTGTTAGTTCTATTCGCTTTGCAGCCGCAGCATTTCGTGACGCTGTTTATCGTAGTGGCGCTGACCCTGACTATGTTCACCAACCTGAAATTCATTCACCCGGTGCGAACCGAACGCTGGCGCACCATAACCCTGCCAATGGCGCTTGGCTGGGTGCTGTTCGCGGCTTGGGCTGCCTGGGTGGATTTCCACCCCCACACTTGGGCACATTGGGGCCTTGTGGTCACGTCGCTGTACTTAACCTGTGCGGGCATCGTTCAAGAAATCTTTCCACAACGCAGACCCCGCATCGGCGGCTAAAAGGCTTTCCATCAAAGCCGTGTCAGAATGACGCCCGCCACTATGATCACCGCCGCAAGCCCCTTGTCACGTGTCATTTTTTCCCCAAAAACCAACCACCCCATCAGCACCGCAAACAAAATTGACGTCTCGCGCAGCGCAGCCACCACGGCAATCGGCGCAATGGTCATGGCCCAGACGGCAATCGCATAGGCCCCAAAGGAACAGGCGCCCGCAACCAAGCCAAAGGCCCAGGCTCGCGGCGGGGCCCGCAAAATTATCGTTCCCTTTATCGCCAGCGCCAAAGGCACGTAAAACACTGCCGACACCATCATCAACCAGCCCACATACAGCACCGCATCCCCCGCCGCCCGTGCCCCCATGCCGTCTGTTATCGTATAGCCCGCCGTCGCCACCGCCGATCCAAAGGCAAAAGGCAGCATCTTGCGCTGCTCACCTTCGGTAAAAACACCGCGCGCAATTAGCAATATCCCAGCCCCAAGGATCAAGATACCAATCACCTCAACCCCGGTAACATGATCCGCCAGCGCGAAAGCGCCAATCACCAGCACAATCATCGGCGCCGCCCCGCGCGCAATCGGGTAGACCCGGCTTAAATCGCCATGTTCATAGGCATAAGACAGAAAAAGCTGATAAAACATATGGATAAGGCCAGACCCAAGCAACCAGATCCATGCCTCCGGAACCGGAACCCCGCGCCAAATCGCCATACCCAAGCCGCACAACGCCTGACACAACCCAAGGATCACCATCGCAGATTGCTTGGACGCCCCGGTTTTGATCAGCGCATTCCACAAGGCATGCAAAAACGCCGCCCCCAGTACCGCGAAAAACACCCCAACGGTCATGCCCCGCCCCATCTTTTGGCTGACACTGGCATTACAGGCCCAGAACCTCAAGGCAGCTCAGATCAGCAAAGACGCAGCCCCTTCAAGGCGCAACAAAGCCACCTTGGTTTCAACCCCACCGGCACCGGAATACCCACCCAACCCATTCGCCGCCAAAATCCGGTGGCAGGGGATGAAAATCGGCAAAGCGTTGGCTCCGCAAGCCTGCCCGATCGCTTGCGCGGGCACGCCGATGTCTTGGGCCAAATCGCCATAGGTTCGCGTTTCGCCATAAGGAATGGCCAGCATCGCGCGCCGCACATCGGCTTGAAGGCCTGTGCCATACTCAAACGGCAGATCAAAGACCTGCCGCTGTTTGTTGAAGTATTCCGTCAGCTGCATAATTGCGCGGTCCAGCAGGGCTGACCCCGGCCCCGCAGCCCCTTGCCGCCATTCAAGCCGGATCAAAACCCCCGCCTGTTCAGACAGCACCAAGGCCCCAAGCGGGCTGTCATAGACCGCCTGACTGATCATCCCAAAGCTTCGTTGCACCGCGCGCAGGTGTGGGCATGTTTGTGGGTGCCAACATCGGGCAAAATCTGCCAGCATCGTTGGCATTTCGTCCCATCCGCCAATTCAAAGACCACGCCCACCCCCGGCACATCGCCCAACCGGAATGCTTCATCCGGGGCCGGATCAGCGGTCAGTTGCAGGCCAGAGGTAATGCACAAATTCGCAAAATCGACAGACCGAAGCGCCGCCAGCACACCCGAAGCGTCCACATGCACAAGGGGAGCCGCCTCTAACGACGCACCAATCACCTTGGCCGTGCGCTGCACTTCCAACGCCGCCGTCACCACGCGCCGCACCTGCCGAATGCTGGCCCATTTCGCA
>JACMNW010000447.1 GCA_014378345.1 Pseudorhodobacter sp.
ATGAGTGGTGACGCAATCTCTGGGCATTGCCTGTGTGGTGCGGTGAAGATCACTATAGCGGGCGCGCATGACCCGCGTCCGGGGGCATGCCATTGCCGGATGTGCCAACGGTGGTCTGGCGGGTTGTTTTTGCTGTTCAACGCCGAGGCCAATGGGGTGACGGTGGAGGGGCCGGTGGCCCGATACGCGTCTTCGGATTTTGCCGAACGAGCGTTTTGTTCAGTTTGCGGCAGCCATTTGTGGATGCGCGAAACCGATGTTGAGAACCCGCCATATGGCTTAATGCCGGGCCTGTTTGATGCAGCCCGTGACTGGCCGATGCGGTCGGAGATTTACACCGACCGGGCGTTTGCGTCGGTAAAACTGAGCGGCGACCACCGACGGTCGACGCGGGCGGAATACGAGGCGAAGAACAAGGTCATCGAAGGAGAGTTGCCATGATTTACGATGAAGCTTGGGTGAAAGCTGAGGAAGCAAAACGCGCGTGGTTGGATGCGAACGGACTTTACAAAGCTGAGGATGAACATGCGTCGTGCGGCGTGGGGTTGGTGGTGGCGATTTCCGGCAAGCCTAGCCGCCGGGTCGTGGAAAACGGCATTGCGGCGTTGAAGGCGGTCTGGCACCGGGGGGCGGTGGATGCCGACGGCAAAACCGGCGATGGCGCGGGCATTCACGTGCAGATTCCGGTCAAGTTTTTCCATGATCAGGTGCGGCGTACCGGGCATGAGCCGGATGCTGCCAAGCTGATTGCGGTGGGGCAGGTGTTCTTGCCGCGCACGGATTTTGGCGCGCAGGAACGCTGTCGCACGATTGTGGAAACCGAAGTCTTGCGGATGGGGCATTACATTTACGGCTGGCGGCATGTTCCGGTGGATGTGTCTGTATTGGGTGATAAAGCCAATGCGACGCGGCCGGAGATTGAGCAGATCCTGATCCGCTGTGACAAGGATATTGATGAGGATCAGTTCGAGCGGGAGTTGTATGTGATCCGACGCCGGATTGAAAAGGCGGCATTGGCGGCGCAAATACAGGGGGTGTATCTGTGCAGCCTGTCGTGCCGGTCGATCATTTACAAAGGCATGATGCTGGCCGAACAGGTGGTGGTGTTCTACCCCGATCTGATGGATGCGCGGTTTGAATCCGCCTTTGCGATTTATCATCAGCGATACAGCACCAACACCTTTCCGCAGTGGTGGCTGGCGCAGCCGTTTCGCATGTTGGCGCATAACGGCGAGATCAACACGTTGAAGGGCAACGTCAACTGGATGAAAAGCCATGAAATTCGCATGGCGTCGCACAATTTTGGCGATGCGGCAGAGGATATCAAGCCGATCATCCCGGCGGGCACCAGCGATTCAGGTGCGCTGGATGCGGTGTTCGAGGTGATGGTGCGGTCGGGGCGGTCTGCGCCGATGACCAAAACCATGATGGTGCCCGAAGCGTGGTCGAAATCGACCACCGATATGCCGAAAGCCTGGGCCGATATGTACGGCTATTGCAATTCGGTGATGGAGCCTTGGGATGGGCCTGCGGCGCTTGCGATGACCGATGGGCGATGGGTTTGCGGGGGGCTGGACCGGAACGGTTTGCGGCCGATGCGTTATGTGGTGACGGGCGACGGGCTGCTGATTGCCGGGTCCGAGGCCGGAATGGTGCCGATTGATGAGACGACGGTGCGCGAAAAGGGTGCGCTGGGGCCGGGGCAGATGATTGCGGTCGATATGGTGGAGGGGAAACTTTACCACGATACCGAGTTGAAGAATAAACTGGCGGCGGCGCAGCCGTTTGGGGAATGGGTCGCCAAGGTGGTTGACCTGAACGCGCTGCTGCGGGATGTGCCGGAGCGCGCCCTGTTTGACGGTGGCGATCTGCGGAAAAGGCAGATTGCGGCGGGGTATACGTTGGAGGAGTTGGAGCAGGTTCTGGCGCCGATGGCGGAGGACGGTAAGGAAATGGTCGCCTCGATGGGCGATGATACGCCGGCGGCGGTGTTGTCGTCGATTTACCGACCGCTGTCGCATTTCTTTCGGCAGAATTTTTCGCAGGTGACGAACCCGCCAATTGACAGCCTTCGCGAAGGCCGGGTGATGAGCCTGAAAACCCGCTTCGGCAATTTGCGCAATGTGCTGGACGAAAATTCCAGCCAGACGGAAATTCTGGTGCTGGAAAGCCCATTTGTGGCGAATGCCGAATTTGACGTGATGGTGAAGCAGTTCGGCGCGGACGTGGCGCATATTGATTGCACATTTGCCGACACCGGGGCGGATGCGCTGCGGCAGGGGTTGGAGCGGATCCGGGCGGAAGCGGAGGATGCGGTGCGGTCGGGTGCCGGGCATCTGGTGCTGACGGATCAGCATCAGGGGCCGGACGGCGTGGCGATGCCGATGATTTTGGCGACAAGTGCCGTGCATTCATGGCTGACGCGCAAGGGCCTGCGGACGTTTTGTTCGATCAACGTGCGGTCGGCGGAATGCATTGATGCGCATTACTTTGCCGTGCTGATTGGTGGCGGGGCGACGACGGTGAACGCCTATCTGGCGCAGGATTCGATTGCTGACCGAGTGACGCGCGGGTTGATCGACGGCAGTCTGACCGACGCGATGCGCAGGTACCGTGACGCGATTGATGCGGGGCTGTTGAAGATCATGTCGAAGATGGGAATTTCGGTTGTATCGTCCTATCGTGGTGGTTTGAACTTCGAGGCGGTGGGGCTAAGCCGGGCGATGGTGGCGGAGTACTTTCCGGGGATGCAAAGTTGCATTTCGGGCATCGGGGTGTCTGGTATTCAGCTGAAAGTGCTGGAAGTGCACGCGCGCGGCTGGAAGGGCGGGCAGGATGTGCTGCCGATAGGTGGGTTCTACAAGGCGCGCCGGTCAGGGGAAAAGCACGCTTGGGAAGCGCAGACGATGCATATGCTACAATCGGCTTGTGACCGGGCGAGCTACGATATCTGGAAGCAATATTCGGCGGCAATGAGGGCGAACCCGCCGATACATCTGCGCGATTTGCTGGATATCAAGACGCTGGGCAAAGCGGTGCCGATTGAGGAGGTGGAATCGATTACATCCATCCGCAAGCGGTTTGTGACGCCCGGCATGTCTTTGGGCGCGTTGGGGCCAGAGGCGCAT
>JACMNW010000448.1 GCA_014378345.1 Pseudorhodobacter sp.
ATCAGGGCGGTTATCACTTCGGCGCGCTTCAGGGCCACGCGCATCGGGTCTGCGCCAAAGATCAGCAGTCCTGCGCGCGATGGGTCGGGTTTGGCGAAATAGCGTGACGCCTCGGCCCCGCGCAGAATCATATGCCCGCCATCATTCTTGGGCCCACTGCCCCGATGTGGCGATCAGGCGGCTGACGATCTGGTCGGCCAAAATGCGCATTAATCGCAGGGCGGCGTCTTGTTCGGCGGCAAGGCCCGCGACGGTGGACCCGGTGGCGGAATAGGAGGTAAAATTGTTCACGCGCCCCCCGGTCAGGCGGGTGCCCGTGGTGGTATCGGTGAGGCCCCAATCCACAGCGCCCGTCAGGTTATAGCGGGTGATCGCGTTTTCAGGGGTGATGCCAACGCCAATGGCATTGGTCGTGATGCTGTAAGACAGCGCGTAACGCGGCGCTTCTGGCCGCGACAAGCGTTCTTCCAGCCGCTGCACCAGATCGAATGCGTTTTTGTCGGAAGGATCATCCACCCTGACGCGGCCCTGAAGGCCATATGCCGCCTCGCCTGTGCCATAAGCCGGCGCGAAGCCGCAGCCCGCGACAGGCAAGGCGGCCATCAGCAACAGGAATTGGCGGCGATCAGATGACGACATTCACAATCCGCCCCGGAACAACGATCAGCTTTTTCGGCACCGCGCCGCCCAAAGCCTTAATCACAGCATCATCCGCCAGCACCAGTTTTTCAACCTCGGCAGGCGACATATCTTTCGGCACGCTGATTTCCGCCCGCCGCTTGCCGTTGATCTGGATCGGCAGGATCACGGTATCGGAGGCGAGCAGCGCCGGATCAGCCACGGGCCAAGGCGCGTTGGCGCAAAGTCCGGACCCACCCTGATAGGACCAGATCGATTCGGCGATATGCGGGGTCATTGGTTGCATCAACTGTGCCAGTGTGCGGATCGCGGTTTTCATCGCCGGGGTCGAGCCATTGCTGCGCGACAGAATGTTGGTGAATTCATACAGCTTGGCGATGGCCTTGTTGAAGGTAAAGCTTTCAATCCCAAACGTCACATCCTGCACCGCGCGGGCGGTGGCGCGTGCGATAGCATCATCATCCACGCCCACGTGCCCGCCGGGCATTTCGCCGATGCGCGAACACAAGGCCCAGACGCGGGACAAGTGTTTGTAGGTGGCCTCTGCCCCCGATGCCGTCCATTCCACATCGCGTTCCGGCGGGCTGTCAGACAGCATGAACCAACGCGCGGTATCGGCCCCGAAGCTTGCTATGATGTTCATCGGGTCGACGACGTTTTTCTTGGATTTTGACATCTTAGCCGATGGAATCACGTCGACTGGCATGCCGTTGGCCAATTTCCCATCCGTCACTTCTTCGGGCAAGTGGTAAATCGGCCGCCCAGCGGCATCACGCGTCAGGTAAATTTCATGCGTCACCATGCCTTGGGTGAACAGCGCGTTGAAGGGTTCAATCGCGGTGGCGGGCAGGTGGCCCGTCTTGTGCATCGCGCGGGCGAAGAAGCGGCTGTAAAGCAGATGCAAAATCGCGTGTTCGACGCCGCCGATGTATTGATCGACGTTCATCCAATAGGCGGCATCTTCGGCAACTGTTGGCGTGGTGGCATGCGGGGCTGTAAACCGCGCGTAATACCAAGACGAATCGACAAACGTATCCATTGTATCCGTCTCACGCCGCGCATCCGCTCCGCATTTCGGGCAGCTGCAGTTCCGCCATGTCGGGTGGCGGTCCAGCGGGTTGCCGGGAATGTCGAACGTTACATCCTCGGGCAGCTTGATCGGCAGGTTGGCTTTATCTTCGGGCACCACGCCACATTCTGCGCAGTGGATCACCGGGATCGGGCAGCCCCAGTAGCGCTGCCTGGAGATGCCCCAATCGCGCAGGCGGTAGTTGGTGACGCCTTGGCCGACGCCTGCCGCCTCACAAAACGCAATCGCGGCGGTGACGGCGGTATCGCCTGTTTGCACGGTGTCGCCGGTGAAGCCACGGATGTATCGGACCTTCTCTGATTTCATTGGCACATAGGCTTCGCTGAGCGGGGCCTCATCTGCGCCCTCCGCCACAAATACCAATGGAATCGGCAGCCCATACTTGGTCGCAAATTCAAAATCCCGTTGATCATGCGCGGGGCAGCCGAAAATTGCCCCGGTGCCGTAGTCCATCAACACAAAATTCGCGATATAGACGGGCAGTTCAACCGATGTGTCAAACGGATGCAGCACCCGAACGCCGGTATCAAGCCCGCGCTTTTCTGCCGTTTCCAGCGCCTCGGCGGTGGTGCCACCTTTGCGACAATCCGTTACGAACGCGGCAACCGCCGGATCGTGCCGCTCCAGATGTTTGGCCAGCGGATGATCCGGGGATATCGCGGCGAAGGATGCGCCAAGCAAGGTATCGGGCCGCGTCGTGTACACCTCCAGCCGGTCAAAGCCTTCTGGCGCGCCTGTGGTGGTAAACGCAAACTGCAGGCCGCGAGATTTGCCGATCCAGTTCGCCTGCATCAGGCGCACTTTGGCGGGCCAGTTGGTCAGGCCGTCCAGCGCTGACAGCAATTCGCCGGAATAATCGCTGATCTTGAAAAACCACTGCGTCAACTCGCGTCGTTCCACCGCCGCGTTCGACCGCCAGCCCTTGCCGTCGATCACCTGTTCATTGGCCAGCACGGTCATATCGACCGGGTCCCAGTTCACCACGGCGGCCTTGCGGTACACCAGACCGGCCGCCATCATATCAATGAACATGCTCTGCTGCTGGCCGTAATACTCCGGGTCACAGGTCGCAAATTCGCGGGTCCAGTCGATAGACAGGCCCAGCGGCTTCATCTGCGCCCGCATTTCGGCGATGTTGCCATAGGTGTAGGTGCTGGGGTGAACGCCCGTCGCCATAGCCGCGTTTTCGGCAGGCATCCCAAACGCATCCCACCCCATCGGGTGCAGCACCGAAAAGCCTTGGGCGGCCTTATAGCGTGCCACCACATCGCCCATGGTATAGTTGCGCACATGGCCCATATGGATGCGCCCGGACGGGTAGGGAAACATTTCCAACACGTAATATTTGGGGCGCGTCGCATCACGCCGGGCCGTAAACGTGCCCGCATCATCCCAGGCGGCTTGCCATTTCGGCTCTATCTCACTGGGTTTATACTGCGACATATCTGGCCTCATGCTTGCGTGCAGCCGGGTTACACCGATGCAGGGGCAGAGGTCCAGCCACCAGAGGCGTAGTTTTGCTTAAAGCCCAGTTCGTACTAAAGACCCGCATCCTGAATGCGCAACTGGCGCGCACGGGTCAGGATTGCGTTTTCAACAGCGCGCTGGGTTTCGGGGGCAACCGCCCCGCCACCGCGTGATTGCAATGCCACCCGCAGGGACCGAGCGTCAAGTGCCGGGTCCTGCACATACACCGTGGCGCGGTAGGAACGGCCACCGCCGGGCGGGGTGCCATAGCCTGTCACCAGAACGCCGGTGAAAGGGTCTACCGATTCGATGGGCAGGAAATTCAGCACATCTTGCGCCGCAACCCACAGATACTTGTTTACCTCTACCGTGGTGTTCGGATCGGCGGCGTTTGAGAACAAATCAAACAAGGTGGATCGCGGCTTGTCATCGCCATTGGCCTTAGCCAAGGCCGCGCGCTGCGCATCGGCTGCGGATTTATTGTTCAACTGCGCATCTGACGGAATAGTTGCATCCCGGTTTCTGCCGCCAAACAAGCCAGACCCAAACCCGCCGCCACAGCCAGCCAATGTCGCTAAAAGACAGCACATCACCGAAGCGCGTGCGAGGCGATGCAATGTCATCCGTTCCCCCAATACCAAGTTGCGTCTGTTTAGCCGACCCACCGGGGCGTGCCAAGGCTTTTCCAATGGGCCAAAAGCGCCGCCCTATACAGGAGTATGGTTTTCATAGGCCATATCCACCCATCCGCCCAAATCACTGTGGCATCCGTGCATCATCCGGGCGGACATTCGGGTGTGCCGTCAGAGTCGCGTTGCAAACGGGCGCGCTGGAGGCGAAACAGGCTCATACCCAATTCGGATTCCCCTGAATTGGCGTCACCGTTTTAAAAACGAGGGAAAACGATGAAAAAGATTCTTCTTGCTACCACCCTGCTGGCAGCGACCACTGGTTTCGCAGCCGCAGAAGTTACACTTTCGGGCGACGCTCGTATGGGTATTCTGTCGAACTTTGACCGCATCGCTGGCACAGGCCCTGCGACAGATATCGCTCCAGTTGGTCTTGACGAAAGCGAACTGCAG
>JACMNW010000449.1 GCA_014378345.1 Pseudorhodobacter sp.
AGGCAAAAAATCACCCCCGGGCTGGTTTTGCCCAGCCGGGGGGCAAGGTAAACACGAAAGATCGAACGTTTAGGGCCGCAGTGACAGTACCGTTGCCAATGTCAGCTCTCCAAATCCATTGAACCGCGTATTCGTGACCGTCGAATAGGCACCAAGCCCTTCAAAGATCACGTAATCCCCTTCCGCAATGTCATTTGGCAACATCACGTCGCCCGGCAACCGGTCCACCGAATCACACGTCGGCCCAAACACAATGCGTGGCATGGCAGCCCCCCGGCGTGCCTCGCCGCCCGGTGTCACCACCCGCGTGCGGTCAATCACGCCAATCAACGGCAATTCCGCCAGCGCGCCATAGATACCGTCGTTCAGGAACACGTGGGCGTCGTCCCGAACAGCTTTCACCCGTGTGGCCAGCGTAAATGCATCGCCGCACAAGCCCCGGCCCGGCTCGCACACGAGCAGTGGCCGATCATCGCCAAACGCCTCGGTTGCCACCCGGTCGATCAAGGCAAAGGTCGCTTCCAACTGCGGCACCACGCCGTGCAGCCGGTGCGACGGGAAGCCGCCACCGACGTTCAACCGCGCGATGATGACGCCCCCCCCTGCCGCAATCCCAGCCGCCGCACGGATATAACTGTCCCACGCCGCTGGGTCCGTGCACTGCGTGCCTGGGTGGAAGGTGATCGAGGGAATAAACCCCGCCTCCGCCACACGCTTTAACAACCCAACCGCCACATCAGCGGTAGCACCAAACTTGGCGCCAAAGTTGTAAGCCGCACCCGATACCGGCAGCTTGAAACGTACGGTGATTTCAGTACCTTCCGCCGGCACATCTGCGATCAGCTTTTCCAGTTCAGACCGGCTGTCCACCGAATAGGATTTTACACCCAACTCCACCGCCACCGCAATTTCACTGCGCGACCGCACTGGATTGTTGTAATGCAGCGCCGCATCCGGGGCCAAACGGCGGATCAGATGCATCTCGAACGGCGATGCCACGTCATAGCCGCGAATGCCCGCCGCTGCCAGATTTTCCACCACAGCCTCGCCGGGGTTAGATTTCACCGCATAGGTCACCATGCCCGGAAACCCGTCGATGAACCTGCGCGCCGCCGATTGCAGCGCGGCAGGCGCAAAGAACAGCACCGGATTTTCCGGCTGCACAGAGCGAAGATATTCGGATGGATTGGTCCAGATTGTCTTAGAAAGTCCCATCGGCGCATTCCTTCTTTAGCCAATAAGACGCAAGAGAACCGCCCGCCTGTTGCGGATAAAACGGCACCTGCGCGGTTTTTTACAAACCAGGCCAGGTGCGTATGAGCCGCCCTTTTCCTGAAAACGTGGACCTTGCATATGGGGCACAAAGTGACCGATGAAAATAGGTGATTTGTAAAAAATACCTGTCATAATGACGAAAAACATAGGCACATTGTATGGATGAAACAGATCGCAGCATTCTGGCACTTCTGGGGGCCGATGCCCGTATGTCGGTGGCGCTTCTTGCCCGCCGCCTGAAGGTCGCCCGCTCCACCATTCAAGCAAGGTTGGAGCGGTTGGAGACGACCGGCATCATCGGCGGCTACACCCTGAAACTTGGCGAGGCCGCCCGCCAAGGCCGCATCCGCGCCTCTATTCTGCTGTCAATCGAGGCCCGCGCACAGGCCGGCATCGTCACCCGCCTCAAATCCATCCCCGAGGTTGAACGCGCCTTTACCACCTCCGGCCGCTTCGACCTGCTGCTGCAAATCGCCGCCCCCAACACACAGGTTTTGGATCAAGTCCTCGACGAAATTGGTACCATCACCGGTGTTCTGTCGTCGGAAAGCCTGATCCACCTATCGACTAAAATTGACCGGGCGGTGTAAGCGGCGGCGCGGCAGAACCTGGGTTTCCACGACTGCACCGCGTCCGCATCTCGTCCCAGCGAAAGCCGGGGCCTCAGTATTTTCCATCCAGTATCAACTGTAGCAAGCCGTAGGGTGATTGAAACCCACTGCATTATGGTAAATATTTCGACAAGTTAAAGGCCTCCTCATGATCCTCACCCTTTCTGCGCCCAGCCCTACCGCCCCTCCGGCAAACTGCGCGCCAGAATGCTGGTCAGCATTACCTGCAAAGCATCCTCATTCATCTCGCTGATCACCTTGATCCGTCCGGCAATGATCAATTCAGCCAATCCATGCGCCGTGGCCCAAACCGCCGTTACATCCTGCGCCAGATTGCCACCGACCAACTTGACCTGCGTCATCAGATGCACAATCGCATCATCCGCAGCCGCCTTCAGCACCGGGTTTTCGTAATTCGTCCGCTCTGACCCGAACATCAGCCGAAATAGCGCAGGCCTTGCCCGCGCAAAGCCCACATACCCCAGACCCGCCGCAATCAACTGATCGCGCGGCGTCTTCAGGGCGCGGGCCTCAAACGCATGTTGGGTTGCCAGAAATTCCTGAAACCCAAATGCGGCGAGGGCTGTGAGCAACCCA
>JACMNW010000450.1 GCA_014378345.1 Pseudorhodobacter sp.
GCGGCATCATCAGGCAAAAACAATGAAAATTCGGTCATGGCATTAAACTACCGCGCGGTGCAGAGGCTGCCAAGTCGATTGGTCAGGCGGTCTTGCCTGTCAGGCAGATTGACTTACCCTTGCTGTGAAAAAACGGGGAACGGCACCTTCGAGTTGGGTAATGGGCCGAAAGCTGGCCAATGTGGCGCCGCCCGCGATTGGGGCAAAGCGGCATGACACAAGACGGCCATCGGCAAGGCGTGCTTCGGCGTTCCACGTATCGCGGTTGCCGACAGAGGTTGCAAAATTTTCCACCTCTGCCCAGACGGTGGTAGGGGCGGTAAGGCTGGACCAATACTTGCACAGGGTGGCAATATTACTTTCGGCAAGCGTGGCTGCAGGATCGTGGTTCCACAGGTCGGAGTAGGCAAGGTTTGATAGCACCAGCTGCCCGCTTTGCGAAAAAACCGCGATGGCGTCAGGAATTTCGTCAATCACCGATTGCCCAAGTTCCAGATCGGCGCGGTAACGACGGGTGCGTGACATTTCGGTCGAGATATCTTCAAACATCAGCGCCAGCGCGCCATTGGGATGCGGCCTGCCGATAACGCGGTAGGTTTGGCCGGATGGCAGACTCCATGTTTCTTCGTAAAGTCCGGATGCCGCGGCTTTTTCCATTTCGGTCATCATCTTGCGCCAACTGCGGTAATCTTTGGGTTCCGGGATCATCTTTTTGTCGCGCATGGCGTCCAGCACTCCAGACAGCGACGGGCGCATTGACAGGAAATCTGGCGCAAGTCCGGTTAAGTCTAACAATGCCGGGTTGAACAATTGCAAATTGCGCTGCCGATCAAAAATCGCAAGGCCGATGGGCAGATGGGCAAAGGTTTTGGTCAGGGTTTGCATGAATTCACGCAACGAACTTTCCGCCTGCACAGCGGCATCTATCGGCAGGGCAAAAACAAGGCGACCGTCGCCTTCCGCCTGGCTAATCAAATCGAACCAATGAAATGCACCCTTTGCATCCTCGATACGCTGGCGTTGGCCCACGGCCCCCTGAGCGCTGGCCGTGCGTTCAAACAGCCGTGGCAGTGGCCAGCATATGTCTTGATCCGGCAAATATTTTTCGGTGACATGAAGGATATAGGCGGCATTGGCCCAAACCACGTCACCGTCGGCCAATTCACGCCAGATCATCATCGGCGCCTGCGCCGCAATAGTGCGCATTTGATCAAGCTCTTCAGCAATCGCCCGCTGGGTGATCAAATCCGCGCCCGGGGCGGACTTGTCTGTTTTGGGGTCAGCTAAGGTGATGCGGGTGATGCCGCCGCGCAGTTCTGCATGAACAACAAGCGGTGCGCGCGTGTCATCTTGCGATGCAAGGGTCACAAGGCCTGCGCCAGACAAACCGATGATGCGCTTTTCAAGTTCCGGAAAATGCGGCTGTAAATAGGCCATCAAACGGGTCATGGGCCCGCCACGAATGGCGCTGGTCGACAACAGTGCCCGGCCAGAGGGCGACGCATCTATCAGCGTATCACCATCAAATAAAAAGACTGTTCCAGATTTACTGTCTGAGAAAATGCCGTTTATCGGCGCTGCTGCGCGCCCCTGCATTGCTGCAAGAACCATTATTCCAACCAAGGCCGCAACGATTGCCGTGGCAAACAGGCCAACGCCAAGCACCCAATCTATACCCATTCTGAAACATCCCGGCCCAACAGTGAACTTTTCTCAATCCTGAGGAGATTAAGTTAAAGGTAAATTAACCGTGAGGATGAAAGTCGTTCATAAATTGTCGACAATATGTCGGACACTGGCCCAATCAGGGATAGAAGGGAATATTGTCACCGTGAACGAAATCAACAGGCGCTGACAGGGCATCACGCGGCCAGCGAACCTCGACAATTGCGCCGCATTTCTCGGATAGCCCGCCGTCCTTTAAGAATCGGTCGGATGCATTTGCAAAAGATAAATCTGCCCCAGTGCGTTCCAGCAACGTTTTGGCAATGAACAGGCCCAGACCCATACCTTCATAGTCCGGGCGCAGCGCCACATCCTGATTGGGCGCCCGCGCGCGTACAAACGGATCGCCAATTCTGCCAATAATCTGCGGCGGGAAGCCACTACCATCATCGATAATACGAACCGACAACAGCGTGTCAGACCATTCCGCCTCAATCCAGACGGTACTACTTGCGAAATCAACCGCGTTTTGGATCAGGTTACGCAGGCCGTGAATAACTTCGGGTCTGCGGTGGATATTGGGGTGCACGGCTTGTCCGCCAAAGACGGGCAGCACGGAAAACGTCACCAGTTTGCCGCGCCCGATATGGGGTTCGGCCGCCTCGCGCAGCACCGCCTCGAACGGCGCTTGGCGAAGATGAATGTCATCTTTGCCCGCGCGGCCCATGGACCGAAGGATATCCCGGCATCTGTCGGCAGAATCGCGGATAAGGCGGATATCTTGCAACAAGTCCGGCATTGCGGCCAAATCATCCATCATTTCCGTGCTGACCAGCTTTATAGTGGCCAAAGGTGTACCAAGTTCGTGCGCCGCCGCTGCCACGACGCCCCCAAGGTCTGTAAGCTTTTGTTCGCGCGCCAACGCCATCTGGGTGGCAAGCAGCGCATTTGACATCGAACGCATCTCGGTGGCGATGCGGCGGGCATAAAGTGACAAAAAGACGATGCCCACGACAATGGAGAGCCAAAAGCCAAATTTGAAAAGTTGCGGTATCTCAAGCGGCGCGCCATTCGGCAGGCGCAAAGGCACGTTGGTAATTGCTGCAAAGCTGATCAGGGCGATTGCAAGGCCGCCTAAGAACACGGTTGTTCGCAGGCGCAGCGCCGTGGCCGATATTGTGACAGGCGCAAGAATTAAAAGCGCAAACGGGTTGGCAAGCCCCCCGGTCAGAAAAACCAAAAGTGAAAGCTGCGACAAATCAAACATCAAGGTCAGCAGAGCTTCGGCCTCGGACAAACGTTTGGTAGCCGGAAAGATGTAGGATGAGACAAGATTTGCGATAATCGATGCGCCGACAACCAAATAGCACAGCCCGATAGGAAGTTGAATTTTATAGAATATATCCGCCACGACTATTGCGGCTATCTGCCCTGCTATGGCCATCCATCGCAGTAAGATAAGGGTCCGCATGCGCAGCTGATCAGAGCGAAGATTGCCAGAAAGAAGGCCAAAGGTTGGAGATACCATAAGCAAACAGCCCTTTTGATGCTTAAGCACCAGTGGTAGGCCTACCGCAAGATGAGAGCAATGTTTCAAAGTGGGGCCCGAGATGACTAAGACCTATGCGATTGCTGCCGTAGCTGGGATAGCGGCACTTCTGGGTGGAACAGCGGCTTATGTTTGGTTTGCCGCGCCCAGTGGCGAAAAATATTCTGAGTGCACATCCGGGCAAGTGGCCGGAGGCGCAATCGGCGGTCCGTTTACGTTGGTAGATCAAACAGGCGCCACAGTTACGGACGCCGAGGTTTTGAAAAAACCGTCCCTTGTTTACTTTGGCTATACGTTTTGTCCGGACGTTTGCCCTCTGGATGCCCAAAGAAACGCTGATGTCGTGGATATTCTGGCTGAAAAGGGCTATGATGTGACCCCGGTTTTCATCACGATCGACCCAGCCCGTGATACGCCACAAGTCTTGGCTGATTTCACATCTGCCATAAGCCCTAAAATGATTGGGCTTACCGGATCAGCCGAACAAGTAAAGGCTGTGTCGGCGGCCTATAAAACCTATTATAAACAACAACCCGCTGATGACGAAAACTATCTTATGGACCATTCGATTTATACCTACCTGATGTTGCCAGATGTTGGGTTTGTGGAGTTCTTTGACAGAGATATTGCAGCAAACAAAATGGCAGATAAAGTTAGTTGCTTTCTAAGCGCTGCTTGATTGACCTATCCCTGCAAGAGGCTATGTCACGTTCATGAAAAGCGTCATGCAAAGGGTTAGATGATGACGGAAGAAATCAAGTTAGACCTTGGCAGCGATTGTTCCCTTCTTTTGGTAGACGATGATGAAGTGTTTGTTCGACGTCTGGCTAAGGCTATGGAAAAGCGTGGCTTTTTACCAGAGGTTGCGGTCAGCGTCACTGCGGGCAAAGCTGCCGCACGGGTGCGCCCTCCAGCCTATGCGGTGGTCGATTTGCGGCTTGAAGATGGCAATGGCTTGGATGTGGTGGAAACACTGCGAGAGAGGCGCCCGGATTGCCGGATCGTGGTGTTAACTGGATACGGCGCCATTGCAACCGCTGTAGCGGCGGTGAAAATTGGTGCGTTGGATTATTTATCAAAACCTGCTGATGCAAACGAAGTAACACACGCGTTGCTTGCAAAAGGGTCTGGCTTGCCGCCACCGCCTGAAAATCCGATGTCGGCAGACCGGGTACGTTGGGAGCACATTCAGCGGGTTTACGAGATGTGCGAACGAAATGTTTCAGAAACCGCCCGGCGTTTGAATATGCACCGCAGAACGCTTCAGCGCATATTGGCGAAGCGCAGCCCCCGCTAATAATCTGCGGCTTGCAGAATTAACAAAGCTATCCTATGTGATTGGTAGTTTTATTAAAGGATGCCAGTCATGAATATGGATCTTAATTCGCTAAGCCTGAAAGAATTGAAAGACCTGCAATCTGCGGTCAACAAAGCTGTGAACGTATTTGATGTCCGCAAGCGCAAAGCGGCTCTGTCGCAGGTAGAAGAAGCTGCGCGCGCGCTGGGCTTTACGTTGTCGGAATTGACGGGAACTGCGGTTGCTAGAAAGCGGTCGCCGGCGGTGCCGAAATTTGCTAATCCGGCGGAGGCGTCTGAAACCTGGTCTGGCCGCGGTCGCAAGCCGCGCTGGTTTGTCGCAGCGTTGAAGGCGGGCAAAAAGCCAGAACAGATGGCGATCTGACATCGGCCGATACGACATGGGAAGGCCGCAACTAAACTGCGGCCTTCAGCCATTTCATAAAGGTCTTCACCTCGGCCCGTTTTGGCCCAGGCCGGGTGACCATGTAATAGGCCAAGCTATCATCGCGGATCGACCCCACCACAATCAGCGCGCCACTTTCGACATCTTGCTCCACCAATGCCGCCGCTTCCACATGCAGGCCGTAGCCTTGCCGCGCGGCAGATAGGGCGAGTTCTTCGGTTGGAATATAGGCAATATTCATTGCCTCTGGGATCAGGCCAAAACTTTTCAGCCAAGCCAGTGCTTCGGGCCAGTCTTGTTCGATCACCCAATCCATCGCCGACATTTCGGCATGGGTCAGATTAACCCGGCCCTGCAGCAATGAAGGTGCACCCACGACGACGTAATGCGCCGCGGTCAGAAATTCAGCCTCCAGCCCTGGCCAGATACCGTTGCCAAAACGAATGGCAAGATCAATGGGGTCGCGCCGCAGATCGACCAAGCGCTTGTCTGGGTGAATGGAAAGCGGCACTTCGGGGTAGGCGGCCCAGAACGCGCCAAGGCGCGGCATCAGCCATTGCGCGGCGAAAGCGGGAGTCATGGTGACGCGCAGGGGGGCGTCTTTGTCAGTGGCGCGCAGATCGGCGATTGCCACATCGATAATGCGGAAGCCTTCGGCGAGGGCGGTGGAAAGCTTGGTACCTTCGGAAGTGAGCGCAAGCCCGCGCCCTTCGCGGTAGATCAGGGCGTGGCCAAGGTGATCTTCAAGGCTTCTGACTTGTTGCGCAACAGCGGCGTGTGTGACGTTCAACGCACGGGCGGCGGCGGAAAAGCTTTGCAACCGCGACGCAGCTTCAAACGCACGTAGGGCGGTGAGTGAGGGGAAGGTTTTCCAATCTAACGCCACATGTTAGCCAATCTAACAAATTAACAAAATCGCTGACTTGGGATTGTCATAAATTTCGCCTATAGAATGCTTATGACACTACGCAAAAAGGAGCAAGTCATGTTACATATTTTCGCAGATGCGCTGCTGATTGCAGCAAGGATGGACCCGGTTCGTGGCGCTGAATACCCAGCCCA
>JACMNW010000451.1 GCA_014378345.1 Pseudorhodobacter sp.
CATCGACCGGGAACAGGCCGCAGAACACCACGGGTTGCGCGGGTTTGAAACCCGGCAGCGCCTGCGCACAGGGGCGCTTTTCGTGGGTAATCGTGTCGCCGACACGGGTATCGCGCAGCTGCTTGATCGAGGCGGTGAAAATGCCGATCTCGCCCGGCCCCAACTCGTCAATATCCACCATCTGCGGCTTTAACACCGCCAGCTTGTCGATGCCGTAAACCGCGTTCGACTGGATCATCTTGACGCGGTCGCCTTTGCGCACCACGCCGTCCATCACCCGCATCATCACCACAACGCCAAGGTAGGCGTCATACCAGCTGTCCACCAGCATGGCCTTCAGGGGCGCATCGCGGTCACCCTTGGGGGCAGGCAGGCGGTGGACGATGGCTTCCAGCACCTCAGGGATGCCGATGCCAGATTTAGCGGAGATCAGCAGCGCATCTTGCGCATCAAGGCCGATGACATCTTCGATTTGCTGTTTGATGCGTTCGGGCTCCGCCGCCGGAAGGTCGATCTTGTTCAGGACCGGCACGATTTCGTGGCCCGCGTCGAGGGCTTGGTAGACATTGGCGAGGGTTTGCGCTTCGACCCCCTGACTTGCATCGACTACCAGCAGCGAGCCTTCAACGGCGCGCATGGATCGGCTGACTTCATAGGCGAAGTCCACATGGCCGGGGGTGTCGATCAGGTTCAGGATATACGTTTGCCCACCCTTGGCCTTGTATTCGATCCGCACGGTGTTGGCTTTGATGGTAATGCCGCGTTCGCGTTCAATATCCATGCTGTCCAGCATCTGCGCCTTCATATCGCGGTCGGCGACGGTGCCGGTTGATTGGATCAACCGATCAGCGAGGGTGGATTTGCCGTGGTCAATGTGGGCCACGATACTAAAATTGCGGATGAGGGAAAGTTGGGTCATGCGCGCGGATATGCGCAAGATTTCGAGGGCGGTCAAGCGTTCAACATTGTGAACGGCATGTCGTGGGGTGCGCGATTGATATAGGCTGCACTTTTCGCCATACTCGGCGACAGGAAAACGACCCTTTGGCCAGCGGATATCCCGGCCCACGGCAAGAGGCGGTTAGATGATACGACTTAGTTTGCAGCAATGCCTGGCCCTGTTGTTTTTGGCGGCGGGGGCGACTACCGCCACGGCTGGCCCGATTGAACAGGCTTGCCTGCGGTCTGACAGGCAGGCGGTCAGCCTGGCAGCGTGTTCTTGCATCCAAGGTGTTGCTGATTTCACGCTGGAAGCCCGTGATCAGCGCAAGGTTGCCGGGTTTTTCAAAGACCCGGAACGCGCCGAAAAGGCGCGTGCGGCGGATGGCAAATCGGATGAGGCGTTTTGGGACAGGTATGAAAGTTTCGGTTCGCAGGCAGAGGTGTATTGTAGCGGCGCAAATGCGCCACCGCCTTGATACACGCCCAGACCTGCTGGATCGAAAGAGGCGCTCGCCCTTAGTTTGACGCGGGCATTTCCATGCGGCCCATATCATGCGCCGCTGCACCGGGCTTGCGGTCATTGTCAACCGGCACCTCAACCACCAATTCCTCGCCGCGTTCAAATTTCAGCGTTACGGTAACGATATCGCCCTGCTTCAAGCCCGTCTTCAGTCCCAGCAGCATGATGTGATCGCCGCCCCGGTCCAGCATATGCGCCTTTTCGCCCACAATCGGAAAGCCTTCGGTCACTTCGCCCATATGCATGACACCATTGGAATCAAGGGTATGGGTGTGTAATTCTGCCCGATCAGCGGCATCAGAGGTGACCGACAGCAGGCGGTCGTCTTCAACTGAATGGCTCATCAGCGTCATAAAGACGGCCGCCGATTTGGCATTTCCGCCAGAGACGCGGGCGTAAGCATCCTCCACATGAATGCCGTCATGGGCGGCGGCCATCTGGCTGCCTGAAAGGGTGAAATAGGCCGTCATGGCGGCCAGAAACATCGCAAAATTGGACATGGATTTTCCTGTTAATTGATCTGAGGGGAAAGAGGCGTCAGATCAAGACAGGCGGACCCCGCGCAAAGGCGTGCAGCGTGGTCTGGTTGGTGACCCTGGCACCGTTCGGTACGGCCAAACACACCCAACGGCCAAGAGGCCGCGCGATGTCTATCGTTTCAGGCGGCAGGCCTGTGGTAACGGCCACACAGTCCGGGCAGGGATGGGCCGGGTTAATCTGGTTGCCACGGGCATCCAGCGTAACAGAAAGCGGCTCGCCTTCTGCACAGATCATCAGGGTTTGGCCAAAGGCCATCTGGCCACGCGCAAACGCCCCTGTCACCGACGTTGTAAGCATCGTCAGGCACAGGCAAAATATCAACAGGGGTTTCAGGTGCCGCATAACCCTTGGTATAGCAATGCTATGCGCGTGGCGAAAGTGGGCAGAATATCACGACACTGTGCGGTCATTCGCCTATAACAAAGCCCCGCACCGTTGCCGGGCGAGGCCTAAATCACAAACCGCATCGAAAATCAGACAGCCGCAGCCTTGGCCAATTCTTTCTTGATCTTCAGCGCCTTTGGCGACAGCTCGTCATCCTTCGACTTTGCCAAGAACGCATCAAGCCCGCCGCGATGATCAACCGTGCGCAGCGCATGGGCCGAAATTTTCAGCTTGAATGACTGACCAAGCGCATCAGACATCAGATTTACTTCGTTCAGGTTCGGCAAGAACCGACGACGGGTTTTGTTGTTGGCGTGGCTGACAGTGTTGCCAGACATTGGGCCTTTGCCCGAAAGTTCGCAGACGCGCGACATGGGGGTATTCCTTCGTGTAAGCTGCAAAAGACGCTATCTAAACGGAAAGGTCAGAATTCGATTTATGGCGTCTAAGGGGAATCGGGCGCGGCGTCAAGCGAAAGGCCCGCAATAATCGGCGGAAATGCCTGATCAAAAGCGGCCTGACCCGATGCCGAAAACAAGATGGCGCGGGATGTCGGGCTGCGTTTCAACCAGCTTTTACTTTCCATCTGCACCAACAGCGCGCGGCCAAAGCGGCCTGCCAGATGGCTTTTGCGCATATTCCAATCCAGACAGTCACGGCAGAGCGCGGGTTTGCCGGGCCGCAGATCATGGAGTACCATGCCAAAGTCTTGCGCAAAGACCAGTCCGGGCGGAGAAAGTGTAAGCCCATCCGCCCCATGCGCAAGATACCCCTGCTGCGTAAGGCTTTGATACACCTGCACCCCGGTAGCGCCGGCCAGATGGTCATAACACACGCGGGCATGGCGCATGGCGGCGTCTTTTGGCCCCGGTTTGCGGCGTAAAGGCGTGGCACCAGACAGCGCCATCAACTGTTCCACCAGTGCCGCCACATCGCTGGAGGCCAGTTCAAGATACTTGTGCCGCCCTGATTTCCGCGCGGAAATCAAGCCGCCGGCCTGCAATTGCGCCACATGCGACGACGTTGTGGCCAAGCCAACCCCTGCCTCCAGCGACAGTTCCGATACTGTCAAAGCACCACCCTGCATCAGCGCGAGCAGCATATTTGCCCGGGCGGGATCGCCGATCAGGGCGGCAATGCGGGCGATATTGGGGGCATCTTTCATAGTTCGATGATAAGCGTAGCATTCACGCCAATCAACAGCGCATAAGGCGGTAATAGATGAAAGGTTTTGCCATGCCCCTGCCGCTGCACGAACTCGCCGCCCTTGGCACCGCCACCTGTTGGGCCACCACCGGGCTGATATCAGCCGATGCAGTGCGCGCCTTGGGGGCGTTTCATTTCAACGTGATCCGGCAGCTGTTTGTCAGCGCGATTCTGGCGGTGATCGTGCTGGCAGCAGGGCTTTGGGTTGGGATGGATTGGCCTGCGGTGGCGGTGCTGGCGGCATCGGGCATCATCGGCATATTGGTGGGTGACACGTTCAACTTTGCCGCCATTGGCCGCATTGGCCCGCGCCGTGCTGCGGCGATCTTTGCGCTGAACGCGCCGATGGCGGCGGTGATGGGCTGGGCGTTTCTGGGCGAGGCTTTGGGCCTTCAGGCGTGGCTGGGAATTGCCGTAACCGTGGCGGGGGTTGCCTTGGCGATTTTAGGCAGACCGGGAGTTAATGCCCACAGGTTGGAGGCGCTGCAGGGCACCATCCTGATCGGGGTGATATTCGGGTTGATGGGTGGCTTTGGCCAAGCGGTAGGGTCGCTGATTGCGCGGCCGGTGATGACGGCGGGATTAAACCCTTATGTGGCATCGCTTATCCGGGTAGGCGCATCGGGGTTGACCATGGGGATTATGGCGGCGCTGCCCTTTGCCCCGGCGATGCCGCGACGCGTATCGCGGGGCGCACTGATCCTGACGGCGATTACCGCGATCATTGGGTTATTAATCGGGATGACCCTGTTCCTTTATGCCCTGCAAGGATCGAAAACCGGGATCATCGCCACGTTGTCGGCGACATCGCCGGTGATCATCCTGCCCTTGATGTGGTGGCGGACCGGGCAACGGCCATCTGCGCTTAGCTTTTGCGGGGCGGCCTTGGCAGTGATGGGACTGGCCTTGATCTTTACGCGGTAAGGTGTGCGGATTGTGAGGGGCGAAACAGCCACTTATCCACCCCAGACGGGAAGTCTTCGTCAAAATTTGTGACGGCTGACCAAAAGAAAAAGATGAGTATTTAGGCGAAAAAGAAGCACAAGAGATCAGC
>JACMNW010000007.1 GCA_014378345.1 Pseudorhodobacter sp.
CGGCAGATAAGGCAGGCATTCTGGCCGGTGATTTTATCACCCATGTCAACGGCGAATCCGTGCAGGGCCTGATGTTGGACGCGGCTGTTGAATTGTTGCGCGGCCCGATCGGGTCTGAAATCATCGTCACTGTCGTGCGCGAAGGAACACCAGACCCGTTTGATGTGTCGATGATTCGTGACACCATCAAACTTGTTGCCGTAAAAGGCAAAACCGTCGGCAACACTGTTGTGCTTCGTGTGACTACATTTAACGATCAAACCTACATCGGTCTTGAGGCAGAGCTGAAAAAGCAGGTCGAGGCGTTGGGTGGTGCCGATAAGGTAGATGGCTTCGTTCTGGATTTGCGCAACAATCCGGGCGGTCTGCTTAATCAGGCGATCATGGTATCCGACGCGTTCCTTGATAAAGGTGAAATCGTCTCCACCCGTGGCCGCGATGCAAGCAAGGGCGAACGGTTCAACGCCGAACTGGGCGATCTGACCGGTGGCAAAGCCATGGTCGTTCTGATCAACGGCGGGTCTGCCTCGGCGTCTGAAATCGTGGCCGGGGCGTTGCAAGATCATCGCCGCGCCATTGTCGTTGGCACCAAAAGCTTTGGTAAAGGGTCTGTGCAAACCCTTGTGCCGCTGCGCGGCGACGGTGCCATGCGTCTGACCACGGCGCGCTATTATACACCCTCGGGCCGGTCTATTCAGGCGCTGGGCGTGGCCCCTGACATTGTAGTGAACCAACCCCCCGTTGCGCCGGTTGATCCCAACGCTCCGGTGGTCGAACAACCAAAACAGCGGTCAGAAGCTGATCTGCGCGGCATCATCAGTAATGATTCGATGACTGAAGAAGAACGCACGCTGCAAGAGGAAGAACGCGCTAAAGCCGAGGAATCCGCCAAGCTGCGGGACGAAGATTACCAACTGGCCTATGCCGTTGATATCTTGAAGGGCTTGGCCGCGATTGAACCAAAGCCTTGACGAAATGACCTGGGGCTGCGCCATTGGCGCGGCTCCACCACACGGAAAACCCAATGCCAATAGATCCAGAATCTCTGCCGTACCGCCCCTGCGTGGGTGTCATGCTGATCAATGCGCAGGGCCTGATCTTTGCCGCCCAACGCATCGACAGCACCTCCCCCGCATGGCAAATGCCACAAGGTGGCATTGATGAAGGCGAAAAACCACGCGATGCCGCCCTGCGCGAATTGGTTGAAGAAACGGGCATCACGGCCGATCTGGTGCAATTCATCGCAAAAACCAACGATTGGGTTACCTACGACCTGCCGCCCGATTTGCTTGGCAAAGTTTGGGGTGGCAAATACCGCGGTCAGCGGCAGAAATGGTTTCTTTACCGCTATCTTGGCCGCGATGATCAGGTGCAAATTGCCACCGATCACCCCGAATTTTCATCGTGGTGCTGGATTGGCGCGGACGCAATGATCGCCTCTATCGTGCCGTTCAAGCGCGCGGTTTATGAAGCCGTGGTTGCCACGTTTCGCGCCAACCTTGCCTGATCAGACGCGCGCCAGTTTTGCATCCGCCAGCATATCGCGCACCATCGGAATAACCTGCTCACCGTAAAGCTGGATGCTTTTCATCATGGCTCCATGCGGCATAGGCCCGCTGGAATACTTCATATCAAACCGTGCAATGCCCAGCGTGCGCACCGTTGCCGCGATTTTGCGTGCCACGGTTTCCGGCGCGCCTACATAAAGTGAACCTTGGGCAATCTCGCCCATAAACCGCTCACGCGTCACCGGCGGCCAGCCGCGTTCGCCGCCAATTTTATCATGCAACACTTTGTAATGCGGCCAGTTTTGTTCCATCGCCTCCACATCCGTTTCCGCAATATGCCCCGGTGAATGCACCCCAATCAGCCGAACAGGCCGGTTCATCTGCGCCGTCGCCCGGTGGTATAAATCAACGTAAGGCTTGAACCGCACCGGATCACCGCCGATAATTGCAAACATCATCGGCAGATCATGTCGCACCGCGCGCACCACCGATTCCGGGCTGCCGCCCACGCCAACCCAAGCGCCAAGACCACCCGCCCCTAGCGTCGGATACACCCTTTGCTGCGTCAGCCCAGCCCGCGTCTTGCCTGACCATGTAATTTCAGGATTGCGCAAAAGCTGTACAAACAGATCAAGCTTTTCTTCAAAGAGCAGATCATAATCTTCCAGATTTTGGCCAAACAACGGGAAACTTTCCGTAAACGACCCACGCCCTAAAACCACTTCTGCCCGCCCACCCGAAATGGCATTCAATGTTGAGAACCTCTGAAACACCCGCACAGGATCGTCCGAGCTTAGCACTGTCACCGCCGACCCCAGCTTGATTCTGCTCGTCCGCGCGCCAATCGCGCCCAGCACCACCTCGGGCGACGATATAGCGAAATCAACGCGGTGATGTTCACCCAGCCCTATGAAATCAATACCTACGGCGTCGGCCAGAACGCCTTGATCCACCACATCGCGCAACACCTGATCATGCGGCAACAGCGCCCCACCCGCGCCCAAGGTGACGTCGCCAAACGTGTCGATACCCATCGATAGATCAGACATTATGCCAGTCTCCTATACTTAAACTCTGAACGGAATATAGGCAGCGGTCGCCCCGATGTAAGCCGCCCCGACCCTGCATTTTCAAACAGTCACCCGCGCTTTGGGACAGCTCACCAACCTGAACGGCAGCCTGTAAACAGTGGAGATCGCCCCCTGAATGCGCGACTGCCTGCCGATTACACAGCCCAATGCAACCAAATCCGCATCTGTGCGTTAACGATATCAGTGCGGGCAGGTGTCTGCCGGAAATGAACGAGGGTACACATGAACAAATTTCTTATGATCTTACCAATCGTCGCAGGCCTCGCCGCTTGTGATACCCAAGAACAACGCCAGCTTACCGGTACTTTGGCCGGTGCCGCTATTGGCGCCTCTGTTTCAAACAGAGACGACAAAGCAAAAGGCGTCATTATTGGCGGCCTTGCAGGGCTTGCGGCCGGCACTCTGATCGGCGGGCGTGATACTCAGGGCCGCTGCCTCTACCAACGCCCCGACGGCAGCCGCTATTACTCGAATTGCTAATCTGACCTTGGCGGCCCCACTATATTGTGGGGCCGTTCGACGCCCTCCATACACCACCACTGACCGAATGCTTTCCCCCGAATGCATCAGATCAAACCCCTTGTTGATATCCTCCAGCTTCAAGGTGTGGGTGATCATCGCATCAATCTCGATCTTGCCATCCATGTACCAATCCACAATCCGCGGCACATCCGTGCGGCCCCGCGCGCCGCCAAAGGCCGTGCCTTTCCAGATACGCCCCGTTACCAACTGGAACGGCCGTGTTTCAATTACCGCGCCTGCGGGGGCCACGCCGATCACCACCGATACCCCCCAGCCCCGATGCGTGCATTCCAGCGCATCGCGCATCACTTTCACATTGCCCGTGCAATCAAACGAATAATCCGCGCCACCGATTTGATCGAACGGGGTCTTTGTCATGTTCACAAGATGCTGCACTATAGACCCGTCCACATCTTTGGGGTTCACGAAATGGGTCATGCCAAAGCGTTCCCCCCACTCCTTTTTATCGTTGTTCAGATCCACCCCGATAATCATATCCGCGCCCGCCAACCGCAGGCCCTGAATGACGTTCAAGCCAATACCACCAAGGCCGAACACCACCGCCTTCGCGCCAATTTCCACCTTGGCCGTGTTAATTACCGCCCCAATGCCGGTAGTCATTCCGCAACCGATATAGCAAATCTTGTCAAATGGCGCGTCGTCCCGCACTTTTGCCAGGGCAATTTCCGGCACCACCGTGTGGTTGGCAAACGTCGAACACCCCATGTAATGATAGATCGGCGTGCCATCCAGCATCGAAAACCGGCTAGTGCCATCGGGCATCAACCCCTGACCCTGCGTCGCGCGAATGGCGGTGCACAGGTTGGTCTTCTGGCTAAGGCAGCTTGGGCAGGTCCGGCATTCCGGCGTATAAAGCGGAATCACATGATCCCCCACTTTCAGGCTGGTCACCCCCGGCCCGCAGGCAATCACCACGCCCGCGCCTTCATGCCCCAGAATTGCCGGGAAAAGCCCTTCGGGATCAGCGCCCGACAGGGTAAATTCATCGGTGTGGCAAATGCCAGTAGCCTTGATCTCGACCAAAACCTCACCAAACTTTGGGTCGGCAAGGTACACTTCCATAATAACAAGCGGTTTACCCGCAGCAACGGCAACAGCGGCGCGTGTGCGCATGGTGAAATCCTTTCCCTGTCAATTTTGCCAAAGCTGTGCGAAAGACGCGCCAAATGCAACGCAGGAAACGACGCATGACCAAAGCTTTTTACCTAACCGCACTGGCGCTGATGTTGGCAGGATGCGCCCCGGCACCGACACCAGAACCAATAATCCCCACTGTGCCCGGCATAGATCCTGTCACCGGCCAACCGTTTGATCTGACACCCGGCCTGAATGATCTTGAACCGGACGTTTGCAAAAGCGCTGCCTATGCCGGGCTCGTCGGCCAACCCGGCACCGTTGTAGCCAATGCGGGCATCACGCAACCTTTCAGGGTTATTCCGCTGGGCAGTTTGGTTACCGAAGAATACAGCAGTCAACGCATCGACTTCTACCTTGATGGCACCGGCAACATTGCAAAAATCAGCTGCGGGTGATGCTGATGAAACTTTGCCTCATGGCGCTTGTGCTTTTGGCAAGCTGTGTCCCGCAAATGCAGCCCGCACCAACCACGTGTGCCGCCCCACAGTTGCAGGGGCTTTTGGGGCAACCCGCGACAAAGTTACAGGTGATGCGGTTTGCGTATCAGGTGCGCATAATTCGCCGCAGCCGAGCGGTCACCATGGATTACCTTCCAGACCGTCTGAACATCGAAATTGACGCAGACGAAAAGATCAGCCGCGTTTACTGCGGCTGATCCAAAACGCAGATTTGAATTAGCTTATAGCCGGTACTTCGTGTGACAATCTTTACAGGCGCCGCCAAGGCCGCCCATGCCTGCCTGTACGCCTTCAACTGTTGATGCATCAAGGGCGGCGGAAGCCTTCACAAGCCCGTCAGCCTTGGCAACAAAATC
>JACMNW010000452.1 GCA_014378345.1 Pseudorhodobacter sp.
GCCGAATACGTGTTGCGTCTTTTACCGCGTGGTACACACGACTACGCAAAATTCATCAAGCCCGCCGAGCTCGCCCACTTCATGCGCAATGCCGGCTTGGACCTGGATGCGGTCAAGGGCATGACCTACAATCCCTTGACCCGGATCTACTCTCTCAATTCCGACACCAGCGTCAATTACATGGTCGCATCCAGCCGTGCCGACTGAAACGATGTCGATGCCACGCGCGATCCTGTTCGACCTCGACGGCACGCTGGCGGACACAGCGCCCGATCTGGCCGCGGCCGTCAATCGCTTGCGTGAAGAGCGCGATCTGGCTCCTGCACCTTATGCACAGTTGCGACCGTTCGCGTCGGCCGGCGCTCGCGGCCTGATAGGTGCTGCCTTCGGAATCACGCCAGAAGACCAGGAATATGAAAGCCTGCGCGTTGCGTTCCTGGCCAATTACGCTGCGGCGATCGCAGTGCGCTCAAGCCTGTTCGAGGCTGTACCCCAGCTTCTCGAGCATCTCGCGGAACGTCGCATCGCCTGGGGCATCGTCACCAACAAGGCGGCCCGCTTCACCGACGTGCTGGTGCCGCTGATCGGACTGGGACACGCTGGTTGCATTGTCTCCGGCGACACCACTGCCCACCCCAAACCCCATCCCGCACCGCTGCTCGAAGCCGCACGGCGCTTATCGATTCCCGCAGCCGCATGCTGGTACGTCGGCGACGACCTGCGGGACATCGCCGCCGGGCGCGCTGCCGGCATGCGCACTGTAGCCGCTGCTTGGGGTTACTGTGGACAAACGGAACCGCATGCATGGCAGGCCGACGCGGTGCTCGATACGCCGCTGGGCTTGCTGGCAGAAATCGACCGCTTCTCGCCGCTGCCACGGTGAATCGAGCGGGTTGCACGTGCTACAGCCACTCTGAATTTTTCCAATCTGAAGCGTTTGGTGAATGCTGGCTTCTCACCTTGCGGGTTCCCGTGCTTGACGGCCAAATCGATGCTTTTCCATTTCCGATCCGGCATTGACAGTGACGCATGCGGATACCGCTCCCATAACAAATACGAAGTTACGTACTTCTTGCCGAAGTATTTTTGTGCGGCTGGTCAGCCGCCTCACGTAAATCGTTCGCCCTAATCGGACATCCCGCTCGGAGAAACGCAACTTTTTGATTTGATCTAGATTAACAATCTCCTTATCGTCAATCTACTCTCTGCGCCTTGCATCATCACCTGGCCGCCTGTCGCACTCACCCATCCTTCGACGAAAGCTCAATGGACCGTCGACCCTGGCAGGACTGGCGCCGGAAGACGATTTGCCGATGATTGAATCGGCACACTACTGGAGCCTGTCAGTCATGCGAGCAACCATCACGATTATTAAAGGTTTCCAGATGGCCGGTAGGATTCCCACGTCGCGTCTTGGCGGAAGTTCTCCCGTTTCCGGCGAGGAGTCATCCTCTGCCGTCTCTTTGAACAGGGTCGATCGCAGCGCCGCCCATGAAACAGCGCCAAGC
>JACMNW010000453.1 GCA_014378345.1 Pseudorhodobacter sp.
CAGTTACTACGGGCAGACGGTTGACGCCCGCGCGCAGCCGCCGCGCCCCGATCTGGTGGCGAGTGCAATCGCGCCGGACTATGCCCTTGGCGCACACACTGGCTCGTTGGGTCTGGCGTTCAACACTGGCACCCTGTTTCCGGCTAAATACTCTGGTGGGGCATTTGTCGGTCAGCACGGCTCGTGGAATCGCGAACCGCCATCAGGCTATAAGGTGATCTTCGTGCCGTTCACCGACGGTGCGCCAACCGGCGCGCCGCAGGATATTCTTTCAGGATTCCTGAACGCTGGCGGCGATGCGATGGGTCGGCCCGTGGGTGTTGTGTTCGACCGCACCGGGGCGCTGTTGGTTGCAGACGACGTGGGGAACAAGGTTTGGCGGGTGGTGCCCAAGACGCGGCAACCTTAACAACTGAGGCTTGGAGTGTTTGCGGGGCCGGGGCATGCGGCCACGCAATTTTTTTAACATAGCTAGTTTGCGAATGCTGCCTTCAAGTTGGCGGTCGCAAAATCCATTGCCTCGACCGCCTGTGGGACAACCGCCCCCATGCCGAAAAATTCATGGGTCACAGCGTCAAAGTTCCGCATGTCGACAGTGACCCCCGCCGCGATCAGCGCCTTGCCATACGCCATGCTTTCGGAACGGAGCGGGTCAATTTGCGCCGTGATCAGCGTCGTAGGCGGCAGGCCCTTCAGATCATCGCGATCTACCAGATTGAGGCGCGGATCGGCGGTGTCTTCCATCTTCGCGAAAGCATGTTCGACGAACCATGCCATGTCCGCCTTGCCAAGCGGAGCGGCTTCGGCATTTTCAAGATAAGACGGCGTGGTCATGTCATTGCCAGCCACAGGATAGACGAGCAACTGGTGCAATGGCTGCGTAATCTTGGCATCGCGCGCCATGATCGCCACGTTGGCCGCCAGATTGCCCCCGGCACTTTCGCCTGCAACCGCCATGCGCGACGCATCGCCGTTCAATTCGCCCGAGTTTTCAACCGCCCAGACATAGGCCGCATAGGCATCGTCATGCGCCGCCGGAAATACATCTTCCGGCCCTTGGCGATAATGCGATGACACTACGACCGCTTCTGCGCCAAGCGATAGCGCCCGTGCCGACGCGTCATAGGTGTCGATGTTTGCAATCACCCAGCCGCCACCGTGATAATAGACGACAATGGGAAATGGCCCGTCGCCCGCCGGAGTATAGACCCGCGCCATGATGTCACCTGCAGGCCCCGGAATTATGATATCACGGGTGGCAATCGCTGCGGCTGGTCCTGCCTCGATGCCTTTGTCTGCCATAACTGCGGCGACGGCATCAGCCGGGGTTGGCTGCGCCCGCGCCTCATCTGGGGTCAGCGTATGCAGCGGCTTGGCACCGAGTTCTGCCAGTTTGTCGAGAACGGCTTGCATTTCCGGGGCTGGTGTCGCCATTTTCTGCGCGGCTTCGGCATTGGTGCCCGCCTCGGTCGTCGCGGCGACGTTTCCTGCGGCTGGATCGGTCTGAGCCACCGCGGCAAGCGGCAGCGCAAAAGCGACTGTTGATGCCAGCACAAGGGCTGGAAGTGGTTTCTTTTTCATTGCGATATCCTTCAATTACCAAACGCGACGGAATGCCTGCGTGGCGAAAAGGCAACGTGGACGTGTCGCTGCCGTTCCCAAAGATTTGCGCCCGCTTTGGTTTTGGCGGGTTATGGCCGACTACAACGCGTTGCCCGTTTCAGGCGCAACTGGCGTCATCCGTTGTGGAACGGTCAGCGGCGAACGGCGTTGGTAATTTGTAAACTTCGCAAGCCCAACAACAGAAGCACCCAATGCAAAAACCCACTGCTAAAAAGTCTGCCTTGCAAGGCGCCTCCGCAAAGCCGCCCCCAGAGACGGAGCCCGGCAAAACGGCCCCGAAACCGGCCCCGAAACCGGCAACGGCCAAACCCGTGGAACCCAAGCCGACCGTTTCAAGCAGCGAAGCGGAGAGTCACACCAGATCGTGTTGATCTGGGCCGTTACAGGACCGGGCCGAGGTTCTGTCCTTTCAAATTCAGAAAAGGAACGTCTATGAAAACGCCTTCCCAATCATCAAACATGGATGACCTGATTTCAGCCCGTGGAACGGGCGGCGAGATCCATCAACACGCTGCAGATGGGACCGAAAGGCTGACCACTGCGCAAGGCGTCACTATTTCCGACAACCAGAATTCGTTGCGGGTCGGCGCACCGGGCCCGACATTGCTGGAAGATTTCGCACTACGTGAAAAAATCTTCCACTTTGACCACGAACGCATCCCCGAACGCGTTGTTCACGCGCGCGGTTACGGCGCGCATGGCACATTTACCTGCACCCGTGCCATGACCGATGTAACCCGCGCCGCTCCCTTTGCCGCGATTGGCAAGACCACCGAGGTATTCGTCCGCTTTTCCACTGTGGCGGGCAGCAAAGGTTCGCCAGACCTTGCCCGCGATATCCGGGGATTTGCCGTCAAGTTCTACACCGATCAGGGTAACTGGGATCTTGTGGGCAACAACGCGCCAGTTTTTTTCATTCAGGACGCCATCAAATTTCCAGACCTGATCCATTCCGTCAAACCGGAACCTGACCGCGATTTCCCGCAGGCCGCTTCCGCGCATGACAATTTTTGGGATTTCATCTCTCTGACGCCCGAAGCGATGCACACCATCATGTGGGCGATGTCTGACCGGGCCATCCCGCGATCCTTCACCACGATGGAAGGGTTTGGCGTCCACACTTTCCGGTTTGTGACCGCAGATGGTGTTTCCACCTTCGTCAAATTCCACTGGAAGCCAAAGATGGGCCTTCAATCCGTCGTCTGGGACGAGGCGGTGAAAAGCAACGGCGCGGACGCCGACCGCCACCGCCGCGATCTGTGGGATGCGATTGACCGGGGCGATTTCCCTGAATGGGATCTGGGCGTGCAACTGTTCGATCAGGACTTTGCCGATGGTTTTGCCTTTGACGTGCTGGACCCGACAAAACTGATCCCCGAAGAAGATTGCCCGGTGCAGATCATCGGCACCATGAGGCTGGACCGGGCGGTGGAGAACTTCTTTGCCGAAACTGAACAGGTCGCGTTCTGCACGCAAAACGTTGTGCCGGGAATTGATTTTACCGATGACCCGCTGCTGCAAGGGCGAAACTTCTCTTACCTTGATACTCAGTTAAAACGCCTTGGCGGGCCGAATTTTACTAAAATCCCCGTTAATGCGCCAAAAGGCTGCCCGGTCAGCAATTATCAGCAGGATGGCCATATGCAGACGGCCCACCGCAAGGGTCGGGTCAACTATGAACCCAACGGTTGGGGGGAAGGCCCTCGCGCACATCCATTGGAAGGCTATGTAAGCTTCCGCGCGCCCGTTTCTGGCGACAAGGCCCGCCTGCGGCCCGAAAGTTTTGCCGACCATTACAGTCAGGCCCGGCAATTCTACATAAGCCAGACCCCCAGCGAACGGGGCCACATCGCGGCAGCGTTGGTGTTCGAGTTGTCAAAATGTGCCGAGCCCGGCATCCGCGCGCGGATGGTGTCGCACTTACGAAATGTAGACGAGGATTTGGCGATGCAAGTGGCCGAGGGGCTCGGGCTGGTCGATATGCCTGCGCCCGCTCCGGCGGCACGCCCGACGCGCACCGACCTGAAACCCTCGCCTGCGCTCAGCATCCAGACAAACCCGCCGCAAAGCTTCAAAGGCCGGGTGATGGGCGTGATGCTCAGTGACGGCTTTGACGGGTCGTTACTGGCGGCGCTAGAAAAAGCTGTGGCCGAAGCGGGCGGTCTGATCAAGATTATCGCCCCCCGGATTGGCGGTGTTACATGCAGCAAGAACAACCTGCATGCGGTGGATGAAAAGATCGGTGGCGCGCCATCCGTTCTGTTTGACGCTGTGGCCATTTTACCGGGCAAAGACAGTCTGGCCACGAATGCGGCAGCGAGGGCTTTTCTGACGGATGGCTATCAGCATTGCAAATATGTGGGATGGTCCGAAGAGGCGAGTGCGCTTGTAGCGGTTTGCGGTTTGGCCGCGGCAGAGGACGATGCCTTTTGCGCGTTGACCGACGCAGGATCGGCTCAGGCGTTTGTGAACGGCTGTAAAAACCTGCGGTACTGGGCCCGGGAGGCCTCGTTGCAGGGCTGATGGTTCTAAGCACCTCCCGGTACGCTAACCCTTTATTGACAGGAAGACCGCCATGCCTTCGACGCCAAAACCGGGCAAAGCCATCGAACCGCGCAAGGGC
>JACMNW010000454.1 GCA_014378345.1 Pseudorhodobacter sp.
AGGGCCACCGTGTGGAAGGTTTGCGGGCCGCCTTGGCGCATCAGCAGATCAAAGGTGTTCTCACCAATAGACCCGGTCGCGCCGAAAACTGAAATGCTGCGCACGGGATCAATGTCCCCCGGGCAAGGGCAAGGGCACAATTAGACCCAGCAGCATCAGGACGACAACCGCGCCAATCAGCGCATCGAACCTGTCAAGCACGCCGCCATGGCCGGGGATCAGGCGCGAAGAATCTTTAACCCCCGTGCGACGTTTGATCCAGCTTTCAGTGATATCGCCCATTTGGCCTGCGAACGCAGTAAGCGGTGACAGCGCCACAAGACCCCACCCTGCCCCGGCAAAAATTACAAACCCAAGCCCGAAAAGTGTTGCCCCGACCCAGCCCGCCACCGTGCCGGACCATGTTTTCTTCGGGCTGATCGCGGGCCAGAACTTCGGGCCTCCCAATAAACGACCAGCAAAATACCCCATTACGTCGGATATGATCACCACCCCGATCAACCATAGAATGGCGGGGGTGCCTGCCTCATTTCGCAGACTGATGAGGCCAAACCCCGCCACCAGAATTGCCACCGCGTAAGCCACGGCTATCACCGGGTCGCGGCGGGGGGTCAACGCAATGCCGATGAGGGGAAGCACAAGAAAAACTGTGCGCGCATGCATTGGTGTCAGCATGGTAGCCACAAGTGCCAAACTTGCCAAAACAGCAACTATAACAGATACTTGTGATGCATTCGGTGCGGTGATCGCGGCCAACTCCCAGATCATCACCCCGGTAAGTACCACCACAAGAGCCGTAAACGGCGCGCCACCAAGCCAGATATCCACAGCCCCAACCGCCAGCATGACAACCGCTGATATTACCCGCGTTTGAAGATCATTCCAACGCCCGCCCCCCGGCTGCGTCATGCCTGCAACACTCCACCATAGCGGCGTTCACGATTGCCAAAGCGTTCAAGTATTTTGGCCAGTTCTTGCGGCGTAAAATCGGGCCACAGGGTTTCGGTAAATTCATATTCCGAATACGCGGCTTGCCAAGGTAGAAAGTTTGATGTGCGGGTTTCACCTGATGTACGGATCACCAGATCCGGGTCGGGCAAATCTTCTGTATCCAGACGCGCGGTAAAGCTGGTTTCGTCTACATCGCTGGCCTTGAGGCGGCCTTCGGCCACGTCGCAGGCAAGGGCCGCCACTGCACGCAGGATTTCATCCCGACCACCGTAATTGATGGCAACGGTCAGGTTCAGACGCGAAAAGCCCGCAGTGCGGGCTTCAATACCCGACATCAGGCGCTGCAATTTGGGGTCCAGCCGCGACCGATCGCCGATAAAGCGCATCCGCACGCCTTCGGATGCCAGACGGTCCGCCTCACGCTGGATGTAGCGCGCGAAAATGGACATCAGCCCCAGCACCTCTTCGGTAGATCGTTTCCAGTTTTCCGTTGAAAAGGCATAAATCGTCAGCCAACGAATGCCAAGATCGGGCGCGCAATGCACAATTTCCTTAACCCGTTCTGCACCTTTGCGGTGCCCCACAAGGCGCGGCCAGCCGCGGTTTGTGGCCCACCGGCCATTGCCGTCCATGATGATGGCAACGTGTTCCGCTGGGCGCGGGTATTGAGACTTGTCGTTATTGTCTTTCGCGGACAAGCCGGAAACCCTTCCTCAAACTTTTACTATGTCAAACCTGCATGATTTCATGTTGTTTCTGATCAAGCTGCCGGTCAACAGCGATAATCGCCTTATCCGTCAAATCCTGCACTTCTTCGGACCACATTTTCTGGTCATCCTCGGCCATACCAGCGGTTTTGGCTTTTTTGATCTGGTCCATGCCATCGCGGCGCACATTGCGGATCGCGACTTTGGCATTTTCGGCGTAGCCCGCGGCAACCTTTGACAATTGCTTGCGGCGTTCTTCGTTCAGTTCCGGAATCGGCAGACGGATCAGCGGGCCATCGACCACCGGGTTGGTACCGATACCGGAATCCCGGATGGCGCGTTCCACCTTGGAAATCATCGCCTTATCCCAGACGTTGATCACCACCATGCGGGGTTCGGGCACGTTAACGGTGCCAAGTTGGTTGATCGGCGTCATCTGGCCGTAGGATTCGACCATGATCGGTTCAAGGATAGCCGCCGACGCACGCCCTGTTCGCAGCGACGAGAATTCGGTTTTCAGTGCATTCATTGCACCATCCATGCGGCGCTGAATTGCGTCCAGATCAATATCGGTAGCGTCTTGCGACATCGTAGCCTCGTCAGATTTTGCACAGTCGTGCTTTCCCGTCCTATAGCAGGAAGGTTAATGAAATATATACACTTTCAGCCGTGCACGCGGGTATAAGTGCCCTGCCCGTTTAAAATTCCACGAAATCCGCCTGGTTCATCCAAAGAAAACACGATGATGGGCAGGTTATTGTCACGCGCAAGTGCGATAGCCGACGCATCCATGACGCCCAGATGTTTTTGCAAAACCTCATCATAGGTCACAGTTTCATAGCGTTTTGCGTCGGCATGTTTCTTGGGGTCTTTGTCATAGACGCCGTCCACCTTGGTGCCTTTGAAGATCACCTGACACGCCATTTCATTGGCGCGCAGGGTGGCGGCGGTATCGGTTGTGAAATAGGGGTTGCCGGTCCCTGCTGCAAAAATGCAGACGCGTTTCTTTTCAAGATGGCGCACGGCGCGACGGCGGATGTAGGGCTCGCAGACCTGATCCATCGGTATGGCAGAGATCACGCGCGTGAAAACGCCAATGGATTCGAGCGCCGATTGCATGGCGAGCGCATTCATCACGGTGGCAAGCATACCCATATAGTCGGCAGTTGTGCGCTCCATCCCTTGGGCAGACCCTGCCAACCCGCGAAAGATGTTACCGCCGCCGATGACCATGCAAATCTCTACCCCCATGTCGCGCACCGATTTCACTTCGGCCGCAATGCGTTGCACAGTGGGTGGATGCAAGCCGTAACCCAGATCACCCATCAGCGCCTCGCCCGAGATTTTAAGCATAACTCGGTCGTAAGTGGTGCCTGGTGCTGCGCCTGCCTGAGACATCTGATGCCGCCTTTTGGTTTTTGATTTGACTGCGGCACAAAATGTCGCAAAACGCGGGCGGGAGCAACGGCTAAGACGGGCATTTGCCGAGGCGCACCGGATCGTTTCTGAAACAGCGCCGGGGGCCAGCCCCCGGACCCCCGGGATATTTGAACCAAAATGAAATTGGGTTGGGTAGAGGATGTGCTGTCAAGTGTATCGCGCACGGCACCTGTCGTCATTGCCGGGCCAACGGCATCTGGGAAATCGGCCTTGGCGATGGCATTGGCGCGACGCGACGGGCGGGTGATCGTGAATGCAGATGCACTGCAGGTTTACGCGCGCTGGCGCGTATTGACTGCGCGGCCAAGCTCAGCCGACGAAGCGCAAGCGGCACATCTGTTGTATGGCCATGTCGGACGCGATGAGATGTATTCTGTTGGGCATTGGATGCGCGAGGCGGCCAGTGTGCTGGCGGCAGGCAAACCGGTGGTGATTGTGGGCGGCACCGGGTTGAATCTTTCCGCTTTGACCGAAGGGTTGGTAGATATCCCGGCAACGCCTGTGCAGATACGAACGCTTGCTGATCTGCGGATGGCAAGCGAAGGCCTGCATGGGTTGTTGGCAGAGCTTGATGCGCCCACAGCGGCGCGGATTGACAGGGCCAATCCGGCCCGGGTGCAGCGGGCCTGGGAGGTTTTGAAAGCGACGGGTCGTGGGCTGTCGCAATGGCAAGATGAAACCGGACCGGCGCTTTTGCCGTTGGCTG
>JACMNW010000455.1 GCA_014378345.1 Pseudorhodobacter sp.
ATCGTGACGTTCATCTTTGTCGCCTTGCTTGGCGCGGGCGATCTGGCAGCCTTTGCCGCTATCTGTATAGCCTCTGGCACAGCCCTTGGTGCCGATATGACCTTACTGCCCGCCATCTTTGCCCGTCGCTTGTCCGCGCTGCAAACCAAGGGTGGCGAGGCTGTGGCCTTCGGGCTGTGGTCGTTCGTATCAAAGCTGTCGCTGGCCATTGCGGCGGGCACATTGTTGCCCATTCTTGCGGCATATGGATTTAAGTCCGGCCAAGCCAACAGTGCCAGCGCCTTACAAACCCTGACAGTGCTTTACGCGCTTGTTCCTTGCGGCTTGAAATTCATCGCCATGGCCGTTCTGGCCGCAACCCCTACGCCGGAGTCTTGATCTATGACACATGTCTCTGGCCTGTTGCTTGGTGTTTTGATCACTCTGACGCTGCTGGCAATCCTCACCCGCCTGACAGGCTTTCGCACCCAAAAGCCCGGCGATTTTGCAGCCACTGGCCCGGCATTTGATATGCGTTTGCATCTGAACGGCCCTATTCTTTGCGAGGGCGTGATTTATGGCCCATTGGGGCGCGTGTCGTCGCGGTTTGTCGCCGATATGCATGGCTCGTGGGAAGGCAACACTGGCACGCTTGCGGAAACCTTTCGTTATGACACCGGCGTTGTGCAGGAACGCTGTTGGACGTTGCGCGTTGACGATGCGGGCGCGATTATTGCCGATGCACCCGATTTGGTGGGCAGCGGGTCTGGCACGCAACAGGGGCCAGCGGTGCAAATGAAATACCGGATCAAACTTGATGCGTCGGCAGGCGGGCATGAATTAAACGTGATAGACTGGATGTATCTGATGGAAAACGGCACCATTATGAACCGCAGTCAATTTCGTAAATTTGGCCTGCCCGTGGCTGAACTAATTGCCACTATGCGAAAGGTAGTGTGATGCGCGAATGGCAAGGCAAACGCTATTGGCTGGTTGGCGCATCTGAAGGGCTGGGGTTAGCGCTGGCACAACAGATGAGCCGCGCCGGCGTTGATCTTGTGCTGTCGGCCCGGTCTGCCGACCGCTTGGCCGAAGCAGTCACGACGCTTGCCCGCCCTGCCCGCGCGGTGGTGTGCGATGTAGGCGATTCCGCCTCGGTACGCCGCGCTGCGTCAGAAGTTGGCGATATTGACGGCGTGGTGTTCCTGGCCGGGGTCTATTGGCCCAACACCGCGCAAGCGTGGAACGCGGATGAGGTGGAGGCAATGAGCAACGTCAACCTAACCGGCTGTGCCCGTGTGATTGGCGCAGTTTTACCCGCAATGATGGCGCGCGGAAGCGGGCATGTGGTGATCACCGGCAGCCTGTCAGGCTTTCGAGGTTTGCCCGGTGCTATCGGCTATTCGGCGTCAAAAGCAGGCACCATGAGTTTGGCCGAATCGATGTATGCCGACTTGCGCGGCACGGGCATTGCGGTGCAACTGGCCAACCCGGGTTTCATCAAAACCCGGCTGACCGAAAAGAATGATTTCACCATGCCATTCATCATGGAACCTGATGCCGCCGCCCGCGCCATGTTTGAACATATGGGCACTGACAGGTTCAAGGTCAGCTTCCCCACGTTCTTTTCATGGATATTCCGGCTGTCGCAGTTTTTGCCCGATTGGGCCTATTACAAGCTGTTTTCGCCTATTTCCGGACGCAAACCATAAAGAACCCGTCCATACCGCCGCGATCAGCCCAGTAATCCGGGCGCAAGCGCAGGGCTCCGTCGATGGTAATCCAAGCCGGATCAACGCCAGCGATCTTTGGCGGGATGACCGTCAAACCGGGATGACGGGCCAGCGCTGCCGCCAGTTGATCCTCGCCCTCTTCGGCCAGCAGCGAACAGGTGCAATACACCATCTGCCCGCCGGGGTTCAACAGGCCCAGCGCGCGGTCAAACAGTTTCGCCTGCAAATCCACCAATACGGGCAACTCACTGCCGTCCTTCACAAACGGCAAATCGGGATGCCGCCGGATCGTGCCCGTCGCCGAACAGGGCGCGTCCAGCAAAATGGCATCAAAGCCTGCATCACTTTCCCAGTTCAGCGCATCAGCCACCACCAGCTTTGCGACCAGCCCCGTGCGGGCCAAATTCTCGGCTACCTTCGCCATGCGCGGCCCGGAAATATCCAAGGCCGTTACATCCGCACCCATGGCGGCCAGCTGCAGGGACTTGCCCCCCGGTGCGGCACACAGATCAAGCACCCGCATCCCCGGTGTCACGCCCAGCAAAGGCACCGCCAGCGCCGCCCCCGCATACTGCACCCACCAATCGCCCGATGCGTACCCTGGCAGGGCAGACACCTGCCCCGCATCAAGCACACGCACAGACCCGGTCGGCAGCACCTCCGCCCCCGGCATTTTGACCACCACGCCCGGCTTGACCGTCAGGTCCAGCGGCGGCGTCTGCGCCTGCACGGCCTCAATGGC
>JACMNW010000456.1 GCA_014378345.1 Pseudorhodobacter sp.
CGCGCCCCGAACATCTGCCGAAGCGCAAACCACGCCCCCAGCGACGCCAGCGCGAACACCAGCACCAGCACGGCCACATTGGCCCCCAGCAGCCCAATGCCCACCAGCACTCCGGTAATTACCGCCCCAATCGCAAAGCCCAGGAATATAAACCCCGGTACCAGCACCTCGACCACGCCCAAAGCAAAGCCTGCCACTACCCAGACCCACCAAACGGCCCACATCAGACGCGCCCTTTCAGCATCTTGAATGCATCGCCAAACGCCTCCAGCGCCTGCGCCGGCACGATGATCATCTGCTTGCCAGCGCCTTGGCCCACTGCCGCCAGCGCCACCACCTGTTTCAGCGCTACCTGATATTGTGCAGCCTCAATGCCGTTTTCCTTAATCGCCAGCGCAATCACCCCCGTCGCATAGGCTTCTGCATCCGCCAAAATCCGCCGCGCCTTGGCCTCCTGCTGCGCCGCGTACAATTCCGCATCGGCGTTCAATTCCACCGCCCGCTTTTTACCCTCGGCCTCCGTCACATTCGCCCGCCGTGCCCGTTCCGCATTCAACTGCTGCAACATCGCCGTCCGCGTCGCCTCATCCAAGTTCACATCCAGAATCTCCGCCCGCGTCACCTCGATGCCCCAGTCATCGACCAGCAACCTTACCTGTTCCCGGATATTCTGCGCCACCTCCGCCCGGTTCGATTGCAGATGATCCAGCTCCATTTTCCCAATCTCGGACCGCACAATCCCCGCCACCGTCGTCGCAATCGCCGCATCCACATCGCGGATCCGGTACACCGTCTTTTCCGGCTCGGTTATCCGGTAAAACACGCTCGTCTCCACCTTCACCAGCACGTTATCGGTGGTAATCGCGTCCTGATGGGCCGTCGGCAACTGCCGCTCCAGCACCGATACCTTGTGTGCAATCCGGTCCAGAAACGGCACCACAAAGTTGATCCCCGGCCCCAGCACCGCCCGAAGCCGCCCAAACCGCTCCACCACATGCTTTTCCGATTGCGGCACAATCCGCACCCCCAGAAAAATGCAAATGATGATAAACGCCGCAATCGCCAGAAATACCGCATTGCCGCCCAATAAATTCTGCATCGCAATTCCCCTAAAAATGAACCCGTACCAGATGTGCCCCTTACCCGGCCCCAAATCAACCCATTATGCCCCCAGGACCGGCACGCACTACCCCCGGCCTTATCCGCCAAAGCTGAGACTGCGCTTTATCAGCAGTGTTGCCTTTTTCTTCCGGAAGCCTCTGTTCTTCATCACCGGCCGCGGCCTGCGGCGCGAGTATTTTAGCGAAAAAGAAGCCGCTAGCGGGTGCGCCATGCTTGGGCAATATAGGTGGCGGTCATCAAATCCAGATGCGCGCCGCCGCCATTTTTGGCCACGGTAATTTGGTCATCGCTGGTGCGCGCATATGTGCCCACGGCGATATCGTAGAAATCGGCGATGATATCTGCGGCTGTGATAATACCGCGCGCTATAGGATCTTTGATCTCGCCTATGTGGTGCATGGTGGTGGCGCGGGCATCGACGAAGATCGCAGCACGGCGTAGGGCGTCGTCATCCACCTCGCGCATGTCTGGGCGGTAGGCGCCGATCAGATCGAGGTGCTGGCCTGCGCGCAGCCACGCACCTTTGATCAGGGGGGTCGTGCTCATGGTGGCGGTGCAGACGATGTCCGCCTTGCCAACGGCGGAAGCGGGGTCTTCGGTGGCGCTGACGCGGGGGTCTGCGGTCATCGCAAACGCGGCAGCGGGGCTGCGGTTCCAGACGGTGAAGCGGGCATCGGGAAACAGGCTGGAATAGGCATGGATCATGGATTTTGCCACCGTACCAGCACCCACCAGCAGGATGTTGCGGCTGTCTTTTCGCGCCAGTTTGCTTGCCGATAGCAGGCTGTCACCAGCAGTTTTCCATTTGGTGACAAGGTGGAAATCGACGAGCGCGTTGAGTTCGCCGGTTTTGTCATCAAACAGATTGACGGCGCCGTTGACGGTTGGTTTGCCAAGGGCCGCATTGCCGGGGTGGATGGTGGCAACCTTGACCAAAGACCCCAGCCCATCAATCCACGCGGCACGGTCAAGGATGGTATCTTTGCCGCGATAAAGGAACAGATCGGCGATTTCAGCGCGGGGTAAGCGATGGCCCGCCTCAATTGCGGCCATGAGGCCCGGCCAAGTCAGATGCGCTTCGGCGTCTTTAGGGACAATTTCGATGGTCATAGACCGGCCTCCTTGGTCGTCAGCAGTCCTTCGGCGACCAGTCTTTGCGCCCAGCCTTGCCACGTCTCAAACTGATGTGTGCGCCAGCCACGGCGGGCGGCGGCGGTGATGTTTTCGGCCTTGTCATCGGTAAACAGCAGGCGATCTGGCGTGATGCCGCAATCTTGTTCCACCATTGCGTAAATCCGGGAATCGGGCTTGATAACACCCATCCGGCCTGACACATATTCGCGGTCAAATTCCGAAAGGAATTCCTTTTTTGGACGGGCTTCCGCGTAAGAATAGCTGCCGAAATTGGTAAGGGAAAAGACCGGAACACGGTTCTTGCGCAACGCGCGCAGCAGGGCGATGGAGCCTTCGATCCGGGGCGATGCAAGCTCGATCCAGCGGTCATACCAC
>JACMNW010000457.1 GCA_014378345.1 Pseudorhodobacter sp.
ATCACCGCACATTTTTCAGGCTCTGACAAGCTGATCGTCGTGGGTCTGCTGCGTGGATCATTCGTGTTCATTGCCGATTTGGTCCGCGAGATTCATCTTCCTGTGGAGGTCGATTTTCTCGAAGCCTCGTCCTATGGCGATACCATGCAATCCAGCCGCGAAGTGCGCATCTTGAAAGATTTACGCGGCCAGATCGCGGGGCAAGACGTGCTGGTGGTCGAAGACATCGTCGATACCGGCTTTACCCTGCACCATGTTATTCACCTTTTGGAATCGCGTGAACCGGCGCGGCTGGCGGTTTGTGCGCTGCTGGATAAACCCTCGCGGCGTGAGGTCGATATACGCGCAACATGGACGGGCTTTGAGATACCCGATGAATTTGTCGTCGGCTACGGCATTGATTTTGCGCAACGCAATCGCAACCTGCCCTACATCGGCAAAGTGCGCTTTACCGAGCCGGAAGAACCCAAACCATGACCTGGCTCATGCGCATGGCGCGCTGGGCACGGCACCCGCCATCGCCGGGCCGGGTCAAGCTGGTTTTTGTGGTGATTGCACTATGTGTTGCAATCTATGGGATCGAACAGATCTGGGGCTGGCCTGATTGGCTGACCCCGAATGCAGTTAAAGTTCGTTTGCCCAAATAAAGCCGCGGCTGACTATTTCGACGACACGACGTGTTTTCCAACAAGACCCCTGCGAACTGTCTCTGAAAGGTAAACAATGCGTCGAATAATCCGCTTGTTGTTGATCTTATCCGTCCTTGGCGGCGGCGCATTTTGGCTACTGACCCGCCCTTCCACCTTGCCAGTTGATGCCTTTGCGGGCCTCACAGGCGACGCCAAACGCGGCGAGCCTGTATTTTGGGCCGCAGGATGCGCGTCTTGCCACATGGCCGAAGGGGCCACGGGGGATGCTGAACTTGTCTTGGCAGGCGGACAAAAGTTCCCTTCTGCCTTCGGCACTTTTATTGCCCCCAACATTTCGTCTGATCCGACCCAAGGCATCGGTGGCTGGGATTTACTATCATTTGCAAACGCCATCACGCGCGGCGTGTCGCCTGATGGGCAGCACTATTACCCCGTGCTGCCTTACGCCGCTTACAACAAGATGACACTGCAAGATGTGGCAGACCTCAAGGCGTTCATGGACACTCTGCAGCCGTCCACCACCCCAAGCCTGCCACATGAGGTAGCCTTTCCCTTCACCATCCGCCGCGGCCTGGGCCTGTGGAAGCTGCTGTTTGTCAACCCGGGTTGGGTCATTCCCGGCGATCTGCCCGCCCGCACTGCGAGGGGCCGCTATATCGCAGAAGCTTTGGCCCATTGCGGCGAATGCCACACCCCGCGCAACTCCGTTGGTGGCCTGCAACGCGGCGCTTGGCTTTCCGGTGCGCCCAACCCAACGGCCAAGGGCACCATCCCAAATATCACGCCCGGCAAGCTCGATTGGTCGGAGGACGAAATCGTCGAATACCTGACCACGGGCTTCACTCCGGATTTTGATTCTGTCGGCGGTCATATGACGCATGTCGTCGAAAACATGGCCCGCCTGCCCGAAAGTGACAGGCAGGCCGTTGCCGCTTACCTTAGACAAGTGCCCGCAATACCATAGGCTTACCAGTTCGTGAACAAGCTTCACATTTTTGCGTACTTGCCCTGCGCGGAAAGGACGGCAGTTGAGATTGATCACTATTAATGATATCAAAATTATAAGGGTCTAAAAAAGACTCAACCCGATTGAGGATAAAGAGATGAAATTTACCACCGCAGCGCCCCTGTTGCTCTGTGCAGGCTTTGCTGCACCGGCATTCGCGCAGTCCGCGCAAGAAGGCTTTTACACCAATGGCTACGCTGAATTAAGCTATTTCAATGGCTTTGGCAGCAATGGCGAAGTGCTTGGCTATTCCGAAGCAACGATTGGCTACAACACCAGCAGCGGTTTTGGCGCAGAAATTGGTGTTGATGCACTGATCTCTGAAGGCGATGACGAAACGGCGCTTTACGGCGCGCTGACCTATCAATCATCCTTTGGCAAACTTTCCTTTGGCGTGCCACGCGCCGCAATCGACGCCTACCTGGGCGGGGTTCCGACCGTGGCCGGAGCAGTGCCATTTAAGGTTGGGGCGCTTGGCCTTACCAAGCGCAGCGTCGTCTCGACATCTTATTTATTTACCAACTCCGACGCGCCGATTGGCCTTCGGTATGATGGCACCTTTGGATCAACCAATGTAGGTGCATCTTATCACCGTTTTAATGACGCCGATGTCTACGACATTGCTGCCAACTATCAACTGGGCCAAACCACACTGACGGGTGCGCTTGAACACGTGTCAAGCGGCGGCACGTCGGATACACGCTATTTCATTGGTGCGGAAACCAAATTTGGACAAGTCTCTGCTGGCGTTCTCTGGTCAGGAAACTACGCCCTTGGCAATGACGCCGCGGTGGAAGCTTACGCCAAATTCAAGCCGCTGGATCAGCTGGAACTTAGCGCAACCGCACTTAATGTTGATGTTGGGTCTGGTGCGTCGACAGTGTTTGGCCTTTCCGCAGATTACACCCTTAGCCAAGGCGCCTATGTGCAAGCTGGCGTTGCAGATACGTTCAACAGCTCGTCGGATACGGCTGTTAACCTGGCCCTAGGACTGCGGTTCTAAACACCACGAAAAGTTGCAGAAAAGTTGCCTTAGGGTGGCTTTTTTTGCAACCAAATGTCCAAGCTGCAGTCTAACAGCAAGAATTTTCAGAAAATTCTTCCAAAAACCCTTTACAAGGATTTTCTGGCGCTCAATGCGCCAGATGGGCATTACCCTCGGCCCAGCTTTTCCAATCGCGCCGCCCGCAGACGCGCAAAATCATCGCCCGCATGGTACGAAGACCGCGTCAGTGGCGTGGCCGATACCATCAGAAACCCCTTGCCAAACGCGGCTTTTTCATAGGCTTTGAACTCATCCGGTGTCACGAACCTGTCGACCCGGTGATGCTTTGGCGTTGGCTGCAAATACTGACCAATGGTCAGAAAATCCACATCCGCAGCGCGCATATCGTCCATCACCTGCCGAACAGCCTGCGATTCCTCGCCCAGACCCACCATGATGCCCGATTTGGTGAACATCGCCGGGTCCAGCTCTTTCACCTTTTGCAACAGCCGCAATGAATGGAAATACCGCGCACCGGGCCGCACTTCGGGGTACAACCCCGGCACGGTTTCCAGATTGTGGTTGAACACATCGGGGCGCGCTTCAACCACAGCTTCCAAAGCCGAGGGCGGGCATTTCAGAAAGTCCGGCGTGAGGATCTCAATCGTGGTCGCCGGGCTGCGGTGCCGCACCGCGCGAATGGTCTGCGCAAAATGATCAGCGCCCCCATCGGTTAAATCATCCCGGTCCACAGATGTAATGACCACGTGTGCCAAGCCCAGTTGCGCCACCGCATGCGCCACCCGCCCCGGCTCAAACGCATCAAGTGTCGAAGGCTTGCCCGTCGCCACATTGCAAAACGTGCAGCCCCGCGTGCAAATTTCGCCCATGATCATCATGGTGGCGTGGCCCTGGCTCCAGCATTCGCCCACATTCGGGCAACCCGCCTCTTCGCACACTGTCACCAGCTTTTGCTCCCGCAAAATATCGCGCGTGCGCTTGTAGCCCTCGGATGTGGGCGCGCGCACCCGTATCCAATCAGGCTTTTTCGGCTGCGCATTATCGGCGCGGTGCGCTTTTTCAGGGTGGCGTTGGTCTGGTAAACTGAGGTCGCGCAAAGCTGGTTCCCCTTAACAAATCTCATTCGGGTGTTTAAGCTTCCGAATGCAAAAAGGCAACGCCCACTCGGTCGCCCATATCATCGGTGGCGCATTGCCCGGAAATGTGTGCCGCACCGGACTTACGCGCGCTGATTGACAAATTTGCCGCCAGAATCGGCAAAGGGGCGATCAACCCTGCCCCTTTCTCATTTTTTACATTCAACGACAATTCGCCGCATCACACATAACCTATGTGTTTTGCTAAGAAAATTTTCAGGTCAGCGGATAATCAAATCTGTTATGCGTATAACTACTTAAACCCGGCCAGATTAATTGCTACACCCGACCCGAAACAATACGCCCTTTGATCGGAGACCGAAATGGACGGAAATGATAGTGCAATTGGGGGCAAATGCCCGGTGATGCATGGTGCAGGCAGCCAGACATCATCCGCTGTCCGCGCCAACCGCGATTGGTGGCCGAACCAGCTGAACTTGGGCATCTTGCACCAGCACTCGCCTCGGTCCAACCCGATGGGTGCCGCGTTTGATTATGCGGAAGCCTTCAAGAAACTGGATCTTGCGGCCGTGAAATTCGATCTTGTGGCCTTGATGACCGATAGCCAGGCCTGGTGGCCTGCCGATTGGGGCCATTACGGCGGTTTGTTCGTCCGGATGGCGTGGCATTCAGCGGGCACCTACCGCACAGGTGATGGCCGAGGCGGTGCGGGGTCTGGCACCCAACGTTTCGCACCCCTGAATTCGTGGCCAGACAATGGCAATCTTGATAAAGCCCGCCGCCTTCTGTGGCCGATCAAGCAAAAATACGGCGCAAGCCTGTCTTGGGCCGATCTGATGATCCTTGCCGGCAACTGCGCTATGGAATCGATGGGTTTCAAGACCTTCGGCTTTGGCGGCGGCCGCGTCGATATCTGGGAGCCCGAGGAAGACATTTATTGGGGCCAGGAAGACATCTGGCTGGATGACAAACGCTATTCCGGCGACCGCGTACTTGAAAACCCGCTGGCCGCCGTGCAGATGGGCCTGATCTACGTCAATCCTGAAGGCCCGAACGGCACCCCCGATCCGGTGGCCTCTGGCCGCGATATCCGCGAAACCTTCGCCCGCATGGCAATGAATGATGAAGAAACGGTTGCTTTGGTCGCCGGTGGGCACACCTTTGGCAAATCACATGGCGCGGGCGATCCAACGCTTGTCGGGGCGGAACCTGAAGGCGCGTCGATTGTTGAGATGGGCCTAGGCTGGCGCAACGATTTCGGCACCGGGCGCGGTGGTCACACCACCACCAGCGGGATCGAGGGCGCATGGAAGCCAAACCCCACCACATGGGACATGGGTTATTTCAAGGTGCTGTTCAAATACGATTATGATCTGGTGCGCAGCCCGGCAGGGGCGCAGCAATGGCGGGCGCGGGATGTGGCCCCCGAAGACATGATCCCCGGCGCGCATGATTCGTCCGTTTCCTATGCACCAATGATGACCACTGCCGATATGGCAATGCGGATGGACCCGATTTACGGACCCATCTCGCGCCGCTATCAGGCTGATCCGGCGGCTTTTGCCGATGCTTTCGCCCGCGCCTGGTACAAACTGACCCACCGCGACATGGGCCCGATTGCGCGCTATCTTGGGCCCGATGTGCCCGCTGAACACCTGATATGGCAAGACCCGATCCCGATCCCAACACACGGCATCATCGGTGGCCAGCACATTGTTGACCTCAAGGCGCAGATAGCCGCGTTAGAACTTTCTGTATCCGAACTCGTCGGCACCGCTTGGGCGTCTGCATCGACCTTCCGGGGGTCTGATAAACGCGGTGGGGCTAACGGCGCGCGTCTGCGCCTGGCACCTCAAAAAGACTGGCCGGTCAACCAGCCCGCAAAGCTGGCCCGCGTTCTGGCGGCTCTGGAAGGGGTGCAAGCCCGCTTTAACGCCAGTGCCGGGACTGTCCAGGTCTCGATGGCCGACCTGATCGTGCTGGCGGGCAGCGTTGGTGTGGAACAGGCAGCACTAGCGGCTGGCCACACCATCGACGTGCCCTTCACCCCCGGCCGCGGCGATGCGACCCAAGCCCAAACTGACATAGAAAGCTTTGCCGTGCTGGAACCGGGGGCCGACGGCTTTCGCAATTACCTGCGCACATCCTACACCCTGTCGGCGGAAGAATTGCTGATCGATAGGGCGCAACTGATGGGGCTAAGTGCGCCGGAAATGACCGCTCTGCTTGGTGGCTTGCGGGTACTGGGTATCACCGCAGACGGAACACAACACGGTGTGTTCACCGCCCGGCCCGGCAGCCTGACCAATGATTTCTTTGTCAATCTGCTGGACATGGGCACAACCTGGGCATCGACCACCCCCACCGAAGATAGCTTTGAGGGCCGTGACCGCGCCACCGGGGCCGCCAAATGGACCGCAAGCCGCGTTGATCTGGTGTTCGGTTCCAACTCGCAACTGCGCGCCATTGCCGAAGTGTACGGATCAAGTGATGGCAACGCCCTGTTCGTGCAGGATTTTATCGCCGCTTGGACAAAGGTGATGATGCTAGATCGCTTTGAACTTGCATAAAAATCGCTCCCGGCATTCGGGCAAATCACGACCCTAAGGAAAAATGGCCCCTACAGTGCTGGGGCCATTTTTTCATTCATCCGATCAACGGGCCTGACCTGCCATAGGTTTCATCATAGTGCCGCCGCAACCGTTGCAGGGCTATGCGCAGTACAATCTTGCCGGACCGCGCCGACCAACCCATGCGCTTTTCGGCCACCTCCAACCCTTCCAGATAGCAACAACAGCGCAAAACCATATCGCCCAATCCGGGGCCAAGATCGCGCAGTGCCGCAGCCACGCGGTCACGCGCCGCACGTGGCCCTTCGGCGCCACCCACATCACCGCGAAAGCCCCCCTTGTCACTGCCCGTCAAAAACCTGTCCCAATTCTGCGCCACCCGCGGCCCCATTTGCGCCAATTCAAAATCTTCTCTCAACCGTTCGGCTGCTACCACCAGATCCGCCTCCAGAAACAGCTTGCCATCCTTGTCCCGCCTGCGCCCCAAAACAGCGACCGGGCTTTCGGCCACGTTGTACCGCATCCGGCGCGGACCATCGTCACCCGGCACCACCCGCTCATCCCAACTGCGGTGTTGGTCGGCAAACGGCGTAGCCGCCTCTGCCATACCGCGCCGCGCGGCGTCGTCTTCATCATTCATCCGCTTTAGCGCAGACCTGCCCACGGATGTAATTTCATAGGTCGCAACACGCCCCGGTTTGCGGCAGACGATCCAATCTTTCAGCACAAATGCCTGCGCCACCAGCCGTTCAACCACCCCCGTTCGTGCCGCGCGGCCATCGGCAAATTCGCGCATCACAACCGCTTTTTCCATATCGGGTGCTATCGCCAGAACCGCCCCCGGCTCCATCAGTCGCCGTAAAATCCTGCGGCCTTCCCGCGCCAGAGTGGCATCATCCATCGTCAGTGCATCGGGCCGTAAGGGAAGTGTCATTTGGTCTGCATCCTTATTGACTGGATTTGAATTTTCACGCCCCTGCCCCCGCCCAAGTGCCGCCAGCGCTGCATCCATCAAAGGATCATCGCGCCGGTTTTCATACCGGCGCACATGCCGCATCACGGTTGACGCATGGCACCCTTCGCGCCGGGCAAGCGCACGCAAGGATTGGCCATCCTCGGTATGGTCAAGATACAACCGCACAGCGCTGGGAAGCCATGAAGGTAGGGTAAAGTCGTCGGTCAGCTCTGCGCTTTTCATCTTATGTCCGGCCACCGAAACGATGGATCGCTTCTTGTAGGAAACTTTCAACCTTGGGTGGTATTGGTTACTGGTGGGTTAATTTTCGGTCGTAACGCCATAATGGTAACCAAACTCTAAACAAACGGAAAAGCGCCGCGCGCTGCAACCTATAGTTGTGCAACGCCCAGAAGACTTGGTCCATGTTACAGGCTGTGCATTTACTGGAGGCTTTGATGACCGATTTTAGAACCCTGCTTGCCGACCTGCGCCGCCCCCGCCTGTTGATCCGTGCCGCCCGCTTTGGCGTGACTGATTACAAGCGCGAACGCGATCTGCGCCGCCTGATCAACGCCTCCAATCGTGCCACGCCGGAATCTGCCGTGCCACAGTTGATCAATGCCGAGGAACAGATGGAACAGACCCGCCGCGCAGGTGATGCAGGCTATTCTGTGTCCCGCCATATCGAGGTGCTGATCGCCCTGATCGCAGAAGTGCGGCTTCTGCCGCGCAGTTTGCAGGCCTGACGAAAAAGGCCCGCACAAGTGATTGCGCGGGCCTGATCTCATCGCGGACCCCGGCGCGATCGGCGACCTCATACAACGCCGGTCGTGCGACCTAAATCAAACAAACGCGTCCGGCATTTCAGACTTCCGCTTTGCCACGTACTCCTGCAAAGCATCCGCCACGGCGATATCCAGATCGGGCTGCTGATAATCGCCCAACATCTTTTTCACCCGCTCTGCTGCCAAAGTTTCCGTATCGCGCGCGCCTTCTTCGGCCCAGGTTTCGAACGGTTTGTAATCGAACAAATCCGACCGCCAGAATGCCGTCTTGAAATTGGCCTGCGTATGCTCGCACCCCAGAAAATGCCCGCCCGGCCCCACTTCGCGAATGGCATCCATCGCCTGCCCATTGGTATCCATCATCACGCCCTTGGCCAAATGATGCAGCGTGCCAAGCTGATCGGCATCCATCACGAATTTCTCATAGGAGCTGACCAAGCCGCCTTCCAGCCAACCGCACGCATGCAGCATGAAATTAACGCCCGACAGAAGCGCCATGTTCAGACTGTTCGCAGTTTCATACGCCGCCTGTGCATCGGGCAGCTTGGACCCACAGAACGACCCGCCGGACCGGTACGGCAAATTCAACCGCCGCGCCAACTGCCCTGCCCCGTAAGTGATATGCGAAGCCTCTGGCGTCCCGAACGTCGGCGCGCCACTGTTCATATCAATCGAGGTCACAAACGCCCCAAAAATCACCGGCGCACCGGGCCGCACCAACTGGCTGTACGCCACCCCCGCCAACACTTCAGCCAACACCTGCGTCAACGTTCCCGCCACGGTCACCGGGGCCATAGCGCCGCCCACGATAAACGGGCTGATGATCGCCGCTTGGCCAGCCTTTGCATAAACCTCCAATGCGCCCATCATGATCGAATCAAACGTAAGCGGAGAGTTGATGTTGATCAGCGACGTCATCACCACGTTCTCATCCACAAACGCGTCGCCAAACAAAATCTTCGACATTGCGACCGAATCTTCTGCCCGCGAAGGCTCCGTCACCGATCCCATGTAAGGCTTGTCCGATAGCACCATGTGCGACAACAACATATCCAGATGCCGCTTGTTTACCGGCACATCGGTCGGCTCGCAGACCGTGCCGCCCGAATGGTGCAGCCATTTGCTCATATAGCCCAGTTTCACGAAATTCTGGAAATCCGCGATGGTGGCATAGCGCCGCCCGCCCGCCTGATCCCGCACAAAGGGCGGGCCATAGACCGGGGCCAATACCAGATCGCGCCCGCCGACATTTACATTCCGCTCCGCATTGCGCGCATGTTGCACGAAAGATGACGGTGCCGTTCCACACAACTTCCGCGCCAACCCGCGCGGTATGCGCACCCTCTCGCCCTTTACATCCGCCCCCGCCGCGCGCCAAAGCGCCAATGCAGGCTCGTTCTCAAGGAAATTAACCCCAATTTCCTCCAAAACCGTATCGGCGTTCCATTCAATGATGGCCAACGCTTCTTCATTCAGGATTTCAAAATTCGGAATGTTCCGGCTGATGAACCGTGCCGTCTCAAAGCTGACCGCCGTCCGCTCCGCTCTGCGCGCCACACCGCCACCGCCACGCGCCCTACGTCCCGCAACTTCGTTCATGCTAGCCTCCGATATTGTTTGCCACCTTATGCTACCTCACTGCCGCAAACCGCCCCCCGAATGCGCCGCAAACCTGCCAAAACCGACATTGTGCAAAGCCAATAACGACACCCGGCTTCTCTTTCATCCAAATACTCAGAACCCACCTCAGCCCCCAAGCCCGCCCCTTGCCCTTAAGGCGCGTTTTGCCTATTCCCTGCGCCCATGACCCAACATGATCGACTTCTCATCATCGACTTCGGCAGCCAGGTTACCCAGCTGATCGCCAGACGCTTGCGCGAGCTGAACGTCTATTGCGAAATCCATCCCTTCAACAAAGTCACAGACGCGTTTTTGGCGGATTTCGCCCCCAAGGCGGTGATCTTGTCAGGTGGCCCCGCGTCCGTTTTTGCCGACGGCGCACCAATGCCGCCACCATCCCTATTCGCCCTCGGCGTGCCGCTTCTGGGCATCTGCTACGGTCAGCAAGTGATGATGCACTGCCTCGGCGGCCGCGTAGAGCGCGGTCACGGCACCGCCGAATTCGGCCGCGCTTTCGTGACCCCCACCACGCTCACCCACCCCTTCCTCGCAGGCTGGTTCCCGGCTGAGGATGGCCCGCAAGCCCGCGAACAGGTGTGGATGAGCCACGGCGACCACGTCTCGCACCTCGCCCCCGGCTTTAATGTCTACGGAACCTCGCCCAACGCCCCTTTTGCCATTACCGCAGACCCTACCCGCCATTTCTACGCCGTGCAGTTCCACCCTGAGGTGCACCACACCCCCAAAGGCGCGCAACTGTACGAAAACTTCGTGCGTATGGCCGGCTTCAAAGGCGATTGGACCATGGGCGCCTACCGCAGCGACGCCATCGCCAAGATCCGGGCGCAAGTGGGCAAAGGCCGCCTCATCTGTGCGCTCTCCGGCGGTGTGGACTTATCCGTCGCCTCCGTCCTGATCCACGAAGCCATTGGTGAGCAGTTGACCTGCGTCTATGTCGATCACGGCCTGATGCGCGCGGGCGAGACCGAGCAAGTCGTGACGCTGTTTCGCGACAGCTTCAACATCCCGCTGGTCCATGTCGATGTCGAGGAGCTGTTCCTGTCGGGCCTGGCGGGGATCACCGACCCGGAAAAGAAGCGCAAATTCATCGGCGCGACGTTCATCGATGTCTTCGATGCCGAGGCGAAGAAATTGGGCGGGGCCGATTTCCTGGCACAGGGCACGCTTTACCCCGACGTGATCGAGAGCGTCAGCTTTACCGGCGGGCCGTCGGTGACGATCAAGAGCCATCATAATGTTGGCGGCCTGCCCGAGACGAT
>JACMNW010000458.1 GCA_014378345.1 Pseudorhodobacter sp.
AAGAAGCCTTGCCAGCAGCCACCTTGGCGCCACAAGACAGCCCCGTTGCCCGCAGCGAATCAAAAATTGCCGCACCAGATGCATCGGCTGCCATGGCGGAAGACGAGCCTTTCGTGACAGCACCTATGGCCACGATGCAATCTGATAAACCCAGTATGACAATGCTGGACGCCGAAGCCCCAGCCCCCATAAGTGATGGTCTTGTGGCGGCCATCGCGCAATCCGAATCCGACCTTGGCCGTACGGCACTTGCCCCCGAAAATACGGAAAGCTTCGCCAATGCTGAACAAAACCCGGTCAAGGTCACAACTGAGGATCCCGTTTCGACGTTTTCCATTGACGTAGATACCGCCAGCTATTCGGTTGTACGGTCTTCGCTGATGTCCGGCATGCTGCCCCCACCCGAGGCCGTGCGGGTTGAAGAAATGGTGAACTACTTCCCCTATGATTACCCCGCCCCTGCGGCGGAAGATGCCCCGTTTCGCAGCACCGTTACCGTGATGCAAACCCCGTGGAACCCTGGCACCCGGCTGGTGCATATCGGGCTGCAGGGCCGCCTGCCCGCGCTTGCAGACCGACCACCGCTGAACCTCGTGTTTCTGATCGATACATCTGGTTCGATGGACGAGCCGAACAAGCTGCCGCTGCTGAAGCAATCGCTTAAACTGATGCTGGCCCAGTTACGCCCGACAGATGAGGTGGCCATGGTTGCCTATGCCGGGTCTGCGGGCACTGTGTTGGAGCCGACAAAGGCCGGGGAGGCTACGAAAATTCTTGCTGCCTTGAATAACCTTGCCGCAGGCGGTTCTACTGCCGGTGCTGAAGGGCTGGCACTTGCGTATGACGTGGCTGCAAGCATGGGCAAAGACGGCGAGGTAAGCCGCGTTTTGCTGGCCACGGATGGCGATTTCAACGTTGGAATTGATGACCCCGAGGGGTTGGAAGCCTATATTGCCAAGAAACGCGACATGGGGATTTACTTGTCCGTTCTGGGCTTTGGTCGGGGCAATCTGGATGATGCCACAATGCAGGCGCTGGCCCAGAATGGGAACGGCACGGCCGCCTATATCGACACATTGAATGAGGCGCGCAAAGTGCTGGTTGATCAGTTGACAGGCGCGCTGTTCCCGATTGCTGATGATGTTAAAATTCAGGTGGAATGGAACCCGGCTGCCGTGGCTGAATACCGGCTGATCGGATATGAAACCCGTGCGCTGAAGCGTGAGGATTTCAACAATGACAAGGTGGATGCGGGCGAAATTGGGGCTGGCCGTGAAGTTACCGCGATTTATGAGGTGACAGCACCGGGAAGTGCCGCGTTGCGCAATGATCCGCTGCGATACGGGGCAGCACCCGCTGCAGGCGACGCGTCGGAGCTGGGCTTTCTGCGGCTGCGTTACAAGGCACCGGGCGCGGATGCGTCACAACTGATCGAAACACCCATCACGTCTGGGGGCGAGGCCAGCGATGACGCCCGGTTTGCCGTGGCCATGGCTGGTTTTGGCCAGTTGCTGCGCGAGCCTAAATACCTGAACGATTGGGGCTGGGACAAAGCGATTGATCTGGCCTTGGGGGCGCGCGGAAATGATCCGTTCGGGTACAGGATCGAGGCGGTTAACCTGATGCGGATGGCAAAAGCATTAACCGCAGAATAAGGCGCATTGACATAAAAAAGGCGCGCCAAATGGGCGCGCCTTTCGTCTTATTAATATGACTAGGCGCCGACGGTTTCAACCAAACCTTCAATCGTCTTGACGCTGCCTTCCGCACCTTTGCCAATCTCGATCCGGCGCGGCTTTAGCGCCTCTGGCATCTCGCGCACAAGATCGATGTGCAGCATGCCAAGGTCGTGGGCGGCCCCCGTCACGCGCATATGATCGGCCAGCGCAAAGCGGCGATCAAAGGCGCGGGTGGCAATCCCACGGTGCAAATAGCTATGCTGTGCATCATTTACGGACCTACGGGCGGTAACGTGCAGGGTGTTTTCCTTCACCTCAACCGTCAGGTCCTCTTGGGTAAAACCAGCCACGGCTATTGAAATGCGGTAAGCGTTTTCTGCCGTCTTTTCGATATTGTAAGGCGGGTAGGTGGGTTGCGCCACGTCGCTGGTCAGCACTCGGTCCATCAGATCGGTGATCCGGTCAAAGCCCACTGTTGCGCGGTAAAGCGGGGTGAAATCATAGGTACGCATAGCATCCTCCGTAAAGCGATGATGAGGCCCTTCCACATGGGACAGGGCGGGTCGTTGCACCGGGCCCTGTTTGGCACCCGGCTGAGGATTATCTGGGAAGCAGTGGCGCTGGTTTCAAGGGCAACGGGCGGCGGCGGTCAGGGCTTGACGAATTTCGCCCCGCCAGTCGCGTTGCCAGACAAAATACGTACAGAATTGGGCGAACGCCGGGGCGCATCTACGCCAGAGTCCAAGGCGGCGCGCACAGTTGCAAGCGGTTCTGCCAAAGCAATGCCTAGGGCTACTTTCTTGCCGTCAACCTCCGCCTTGGCGGAAACAATGGAAACGATCCGTGCGACGCCATCCCGCACGACAAAAATTGGTGCGCCAGACGATCCGAAATCAACAGAACATGTCAGCACAACCACACCGGGTTGATTGCCAAGCACAAAACAAACTTCTTGCAAGGATGGGGCTTCAGACCTGTCCATCGCGTAAGAGACGACTTCAACCTTGTCGCCGGCTACCGGACTGGCATCTGTTTCAAAGGGTGTAATCGATGGCAGCCTGATGGGTTGATCAAGTTCTAACAATGCCAGATCATAAGCAACACGGTCCAACCTATCGACACCGCCAAAAACGTAATCCGGATGAATCACGGCCCGGCGCACGCCGCGATATGCAGCCGCCCGGCCATTGCGCCACCCTGCCAGAAATTGAATATCGCCTGCATCCATGCGCGCACCGGTTTCTTTATCGAACATGCAATGCGCGGCTGTCAGAACCAGATTTGGCTCGATCAACGCGCCGGTACAAAAACCGCGATCACCAAAGTTTAGCCTGCCAACCGCGTCCCACCCCCGGCTATCATCGCCGGTTTCCAAGGCACGCAGCGGCGTTTCCTGCGATCCCGCCGGGCCGGAAAAGCAAAGCACGAGGCAGATCAATTTTAACAAAAGCGGGCGCATTATTCCTCCGGACTGCTAGTGGCCACTATGCACCCTATACGGCGGATTTGTGGCCCGGCCAGGTCAAGAGTTGGAGAGCGCGTGGTTTAGGCCCACCTGTTGCCCAATCCAACAATTCCACGGTGTGGACAACAGGTATGCCAGTGCCCGACCCGATCTGCATCATGCACCCGATGTTACCAGCCGAGATGATATCAGGCTTCTTCGCCTCCAGCGTGTTGACCTTGCGCGCCTTGAGTTGGCCCGAGATTTCGGGCTGCAGCAGGTTATATGTGCCCGCAGACCCGCAGCACAGATGGCTGTCAGCAGGTTCCACCACGTAAAAGCCCGCGCGTTTCAAAAGGTCTTTCGGGGCGGATTTGATCTGCTGGCCATGTTGCAAAGAACAGGCTGCATGATAGGCCACGCGCAGGTTTTTCTTCTGCCCCTCCGGCAGGCCAAGTTTTACCAACACCTCGCTGATGTCCATCGTCATTGCAGCCACAGTCGCCGCATCTTCCGCCATCGGGCCAAGTTGAAACATATGGCCGTAATCCTTTACCGTCGTGCCGCAGCCGCTGGTGTTGATGACCACTGCATCAAGGCCCACGCCTGCCTTTTCAGCCATCCAGGCACGGATATTGTTGGCAGCTGATTTGTGGGCCAAATCGGCCTTGCCCATATGATGGGTCAAAGCGCCACAACAGCCCATACCCTTGGCAATAACAACGTCACACCCCAGCCTGCGCAAAAGGCGGATGGTAGCATCATTGATGTCGGTGTTCAGCGCCTTTTGCGCACAGCCTGTCATCAGCGCCACGCGCATGCGTTTTGGCCCTTCGGCAGCAAACACCTGCGGGTCGTCATTGCGGCTGACGGGCGGAATGGTTTTAGGGGCCATCGCCAGCATGGCGCGCAGGCGGGGGTCGGGTATCAGCCCCGCAAAAGGTTGCGCAATTTTCGCCCCCAGCAGCGCCAGCCGAAACCGGGTCGGATGCGGGATCACCCATGCCAGAATTCGGCGCAACATTCTGTCCATAAACGGGCGGCGATAGGTTTTCTCGATATAGTCCCGTGCATGATCAACAAGATGCATGTAGTTTACACCCGACGGACAGGTGGTCATGCAGGCAAGGCATGACAGGCACCGGTCTATATGCTTGACTGTTTTCGCATCAGCTGGCCGCCCGTTTTCCAACATGGCCTTGATCAAATAAATTCGTCCACGCGGGCTATCAAGTTCGTCGCCCAGCACTTGGTAAGTCGGGCATGTGGCCGTGCAAAACCCGCAATGAACGCAGGTGCGCAACACGTCATTGGCTTGCGATGTGGCCGGATCACGCAGTTGTTCAGGGGTGAAATTTGTTTGCATATCAAAAGCCTAAAACGTTAAGCGTCGCAATGCCTGCGGCCGGCACCACAATCACCTGGTAAGCCCACTGCGGCCGCCCAAGCCTGACCACCAGACGCAAAATCTGTACCAGCCTTTCAAGTGCGATTGCCGATTTGACTAAGGCAATCAGTGCCACCAAGGAGCTTTCATCACTGCCCATTTGCGATACCCAAAACAACACTCCAAGCGCCAATGTGACCAGGCAACCGATGAGCGCAGGCCTGCCACTCGGAAGGCCACGCGAGCACAACAAAGGTCACTACGGGGACGCCAATGAAGGCAAGCGCAAGTTCCATGTCGGTTTCCTACATCAGGCCGGGGTTCAGAATACCGCGTGGATCAAACTTGGCGCGTAAGGCTTTTGTTAGCGTTGATAAAGCGGGGGCTTCAGGTTGGAAGGCCGCAATACCATCCGCCGGGCCACTTCGAACGCGGGTTGCATGGCCGGAAAAAGGGCCCAGACCGGCGCGCAAATCACTGCCCGGTGCCATAAGCATCCAGATCAGCCCACCGCCCCAATCATAAGCCACGGCTTCCGCGCCAGATCGCGCCGCAATCACCGGCGCATCCGATGGCTTGACGGATACCCGCCAGACATCGCCATTGCGCCCATGAAACAGCGACACATCGCGAATATTGGCCCAGCGGTTTGCGGTATCATCTTCCCGGGTCATCGGCCCAAAATCGGCCAGAAGGTCTGCCAGCTGCCCCGCGCGGTAAGCAACAGAGGCCGCAAATCCTTCAATCCGAAAGAAGGTGCCGCTGCCCGGCCAATGTGCAGCACCTGACACCTCGAATGGCGATGCAAGCGCCGCCGACATGGCAGCCACGGCGCGGAAATCATCAAGCCCGTTTAAAATCAGGGTCATCGCGGCCGCGGGCACCGGCAGCAGCTTGAAGCTAATTTCGGTTAATACCCCCAACGTGCCATGGCTGCCCGCCATCAGCTTGACCAGATCATAGCCGGTGACGTTTTTCATCACCCGGCCACCGTTCTTGATCACCGTGCCGGTGCCGTCGATAAACCGCACCCCGATCAAGCTGTCACGGCAGGCCCCAACTTGCACACGCCGCGGGCCAGATGCATTGGCCGCCACCACACCGCCAAGCGTGGACGCACCGGTACCCCCCAAAAGACCACGCATATCGGGCACTTCGAACGGCAAACGCTGGCCTTCACTGGCAAGCAGTGCCTCAACCTCCGCAAGGGGCGTGCCTGCGCCTGCCACCAGCGTCAATGCACCCGGTTCATATAGGGTGACGCCGGACAAACCACTGGTTTCCAACACCTCTGCCGGGCCGACATGCCCGATAGACCGCGTGCCGCCGCCAACAATGCGCATCGGGCCATTTGAGCCGCGCACGGCATCCGCAAGCTCTGCCTCGGTCTTGGCGGCTATTGCCATATCATGCAGCGCGCCGTGACGCGGTGATGTGCAGCGGAAACACCTTGGCTGCGTTCAACAACCATGCTGGGTCGAACACATCTTTCACCCGGCATTGCGCCTCCATATCGGCATCGGTGAATTGCACCGACATCAGATCGCGTTTTTCGATGCCAACGCCATGCTCACCCGTCAGGCAACCGCCCACTTCGACGCACAGCTTCAGAATCTCCGCCCCAAACGCCTCACACAGTTCCAGATCGCCGGGTTTGTTGGCGTCGTACAGGATCAGTGGGTGCATATTGCCGTCGCCCGCATGAAACACGTTGCCGACATCAAGGCCAAACTCTTTTGACATCTCGCCAATGCGCCGCAGCACGTAAGGCAGCGCCGTGATTGGGATTGTGCCATCCAGGCACATATAATCATTGATCTGGCCCATCGCCCCAAAGGCGGATTTTCGGCCAAGCCAGATTTTTTTCGATTCTTCCTCGGATTTGCTTTCACGCAGTTCCACCGGGTTATGCCGGGTTGCTATGGTTTTGATCAGGGCCAGTTGTTCGTCAATTTCTGCCGGGCTACCCTCCACCTCGACAATCAGCAGCGCTTCGCAATCGGGGTATCCTGCATGGGCGAAATCTTCAGTGGCGCGAATGCAAGGCCGGTCCATGAATTCAATTGCCACGGGCAGGATGCCCGCCTTGATGATATCGGCCACGCAGGTGCCCGCCACTTCGTTGCTGTCAAAGCCAATCAGCACAGGCCGCGCGCCTTCGGGTTTTGGTAGGATGCGCAGGGTGGCCTCGGTCACCACGCCAAGCTGGCCTTCGGACCCGCAGATCACACCCAGCAAATCAAGCCCCGGCGCATCCATATGCGCGCCGCCCACCTCAACCACGGTGCCATCCATCAACACCAGCGTTACGCCCAGCAAGTTATTGGTCGTCACCCCGTATTTCAGGCAATGCGCACCACCAGAATTCATGGCGATATTGCCCGCAATGGCACAGGCGAGTTGGCTTGATGGGTCGGGGGCGTAGAAGAAACCGTCTGCCTCTACCGCGCCTGTGACCGACAGGTTTGTTCGCCCCGATTGCACTTTGATAAACCGGTTTTCATAGTCCGTCTCAAGAACGTTGTTCATCCGCGCAACGCCAAGGATCACACAATCGGCCGTGGGTAGCGCGCCGCCTGCCAAACTTGTGCCGGACCCGCGCGGCACCACTGGCACGCCCATCGCATGGCACAGCTTCAGCACGGCTGACACTTCGGCAGTTGACCTTGGCAGCACCGCCGCCAAGGGCGGGCAGCGATAAGCAGTTAGCGCATCGCATTCATAGGCGCGGGTTTCAGCTTCATCATGCACCACGGCATCGGCGGGCAGGATCGCAAGCAAGCGGTCCACGATCAACGCTTTGCGCGCCAGCACAGTCGCATCGGGCACAGGCATTTGCATGGTCAACCTCGCGCTTTTCAGATATTGGTAAAGTTATATAACCAATTTAACCCTATAGCAAGCCGTAAGCCCAGGCCCTATGCTGCACTTATGACAGTGATCGATACACTTTTGAACATAAACATGATGGACCTTTTCGCCTTTGCCGGGCTGATCCTTGCTTGGCTTTTGACAGGGTGGTTTACCGAACACCCGCCCGCACACCGCCCGTCGGTATCGGTGCTGATGAACGACTACCGCCGCGATTGGATGCGCCAGTTCGTCACCCGTGAGCCGCGCATTTTTGATGCCACGGTTGTGGATAGCCTGCGTCAGGGAACGGCGTTTTTCGCCTCAGCGTCGATGATCGCGATTGGTGGTGGGGTGGCCTTGCTGGGTAATGCTGCACTGGTGAAGGGATTGGCCGCACAACTTGCGCTGGACGAAGGTGCTATCGGGATCGAATTGAAACTGATCCTCATGTTGACGTTTTTGGCCAACGCCTTGCTGAAATTCATCTGGTCGAACCGGCTGTTTGGTTATTGTTCCATCATGATGGCGGCCGTGCCGAACGACCCTGCCGATCCGCATGGCTATCATCGCGCGGCCCAAGCGGCAGAGGTGAACATCACCGCCGCCCGCAGTTTTAACCGGGGTCTTCGCGCGATCTACTTCGCGCTGGCAGCGCTGGGTTGGCTGGCGGGGCCGCTGGCGCTGATGAACCCTGCAGCGTTTACCGCTGGCATCCTCGTGCGGCGCGAATTTGCGTCCGTGTCGCGTGAGGTAATCTTGCACCGC
>JACMNW010000459.1 GCA_014378345.1 Pseudorhodobacter sp.
CCAGTGCTACACACGCCGCGCCAATCCCGCGAATTGCCCCCACCATTTGCCCCATAATTTCAGGCTTTTCCGGGTTTCCGAAATTCAGGTTATCCGTCGTAGCCAACGGCTTGGCCCCGACAGCGCATAAATTGCGATACGCTTCCGCCACCGCCTGCTTGCCGCCCTCAAACGGGTTCGCCTTCACATAGCGTGGCGTGACGTCGGACGTAAACGCCAATGCCTTCCCCGTGCCATGCACCCGCACCACACCCGCCGCCATCCCCGGCGTCATCACTGTGTCGGCCATGACCTGGCTGTCATACTGTTCCCACACCCAGGCCTTGTGCGCATAAGACGGTGACGATATCAGCGCCATTAACGCGTCTATCGCACCAATCGCGGGCACCTCACCCAACGGCGCAGCCGTAGGCGTTTCCACCCAAGGCCGGTCATATTCCGGGGCCGAAGACGACAGCTTTGACAACGGCAAATCCGCCTTCACCACATTGCCCTGCAGGATCAGAAACCGATCTTCGACAATGGTTTCCCCCACAATCGCGAAATCCAGATCCCATTTCACGAAAATCGCCCGCGCCGCTGCTTCCATCTCTGGCCGCAACACCATCAGCATCCGTTCTTGCGATTCCGACAACATCATTTCATAGGCGGTCATATTAGTTTCGCGCTGTGGCACGTCATCGAGTTGCAACCGCACCCCGAGGCCGCCCTTGTCGCCCATCTCCACCGCAGAACAGGTCAGCCCCGCTGCGCCCATGTCTTGGATGGAAATCACGGCACCCGATGCCATCAGTTCCAGACATGCCTCCAGCAGCCGCTTTTCAGTGAACGGGTCCCCGACCTGCACGGTCGGGCGTTTTTCTTCAATCGTATCGTCAAATTCGGCCGATGCCATCGTGGCCCCGCCAACACCGTCACGCCCTGTCTTGGCCCCCAGATACACCACCGGCATACCCACGCCTGACGCCACCGAATAGAAAATCTTGTCCGCATCCGCCAACCCGGCCGCAAACGCATTCACCAGACAATTGCCATTATAGCTGCGGTGAAACCGCACTTCGCCGCCCACCGTTGGCACGCCAAAGGCATTGCCATAACCGCCGACACCTTCCACCACACCCTTTACCAGATGCGCGGTTTTCGGATGGCTCGGCAACCCGAACGATAGTGAATTCATCGCCGCAATCGGCCGCGCGCCCATGGTAAACACATCGCGCAGAATGCCGCCTACGCCAGTGGCAGCGCCTTGATGCGGTTCGATGTACGACGGGTGATTATGCGATTCCATCTTGAAAATCACCGCTTGCCCGTCACCAATATCCACCACACCCGCATTCTCGCCCGGCCCGCAAATCACCTGTGGTCCCGTGGTAGGCAGGGTGCGCAGCCATTTCTTCGAGGACTTATAAGAACAATGCTCGTTCCACATGGCGCTGAAAATCCCCAGCTCGGTGAACGACGGCTGCCGCCCGATAATCCCTAACAGCCGCTGATATTCATCGGGCTTCAAGCCATGCGCCGCAACCAATTCCGGGGTGATAGCAGGGTCTGACATGATCGCATCCTCATGGAGTTCGCCGATGTCCGCGCTTTACGCAAAAGGCGGACCAAACGAAAGGGCAAAGGCAGGTTTTTCATCGTTTGCCACTGGCAAACCATGCCGCACGAAAATAAATTTCAATAAGATCAAAAAGACTTGAAGCGATGTCGAAATCGGCAACGCTCCAGCGTCTTTGGAATGTCGAAACACTAAAATGAAAAGGCATAATGATGATATTTGCTGTGACCCTTTTCTATGCCCTGCCGCTTGCGGCGATTTTTGTCAGGCGAAGGTCTGAAAGGCATTGGTTCGGCGACCAGCTTGCGTATCCGTGATGGCAAGACCGAAACCATGGATGGGCCATTTGCCACCACCAAGGAACATTTGCGCGGCTAATATCTGGTAGATGTGCCCAATCTGGACGCCGCCCTGCGCTATGCTGCGATGGTGCCGTCGGCACAATGGGGCACTGTCGAAGTGCGCCCTTTGATGGATTGCAATCCGGCAGCATGACAAAGTGACCGCCGCCCCGTGCACCGAGGCGATTTATCTGGCGCAAATTCTCAATCACCTGTTGCCCAACCAGCCAGAGCTGGAAGGCTGCTTGCCCCTGATGCTGATCACCCAGTCGCGCCGTAGCCTTGTCCGAAACGGGGGCCCTTACCTAAGCGCTAACGTCGCTAGCAGCCTTGGCGGCTGATCTTGGTACCTACCAACCCTACCATGCCGCCTGTGCCGATCTGTTGGCCCGCGCCGGGAAAACCCCCGAATCGCTCGCAGCTTATGGCCGCGCAATTGCCATGGCCGCGTCATCCGCTGATGCCGCTTTTCTGACCAAACGGCGCAATCGACTGTTGGTTTGATTAGCAGTTTCGAAAATTACCCGCAAAACAAAAAAAGGCCGAGCTTGCGCTCGGCCAAGTCCAACAGGGAGGTATGAAGGTTGCAAGAGAAAATCTCGACTACATCCTTCATAGCGCAAGGTAAGCAGACAAGTGCTTTGGTTCAAGCGCTAACATGCTGCATCTGCAGCATGGCCGTTATGCGTGAATTGCATATCATCGCCTACAAAACCGTTCAAACCTGCTGACGTTTGCGATAAGTAAAGATTTCTTCCGTCACAAAATCGCGGAACGCCGAAACCCGCTTGGAATGGCGCAGCTCCTCCGGATAAGCCAAAAACACAGGTACATCACTGGATTCGGTTTCGGGCAAAACGCGCACCAGGTGCGGAAAATCTTCTGTGATATAGTCGGGCAAAACCCCAATCCCCAAATGGTTCAGCACCCCTTGCAACACGCCAAAATAGTTGTTCACCGTCAGCGTGGATGGGATATCGTGGCTCATTAATTCCGCCACCAGCATCGCCCCGGCTGCCACTTGCGGAGTCCCTGCATGCTGGGCAATTAACCGATGCTGGGTGAAATCTGCCATCGTCGTCGGCGTGCCATTTTCCGCCAGATATTCCGGCGTCGCGTAAAGCCGCATCCGAATATTCATCAACCGCTTGCGGATCAGGTCAGCCTGGCTAGGTTCTTTCATGCGAATGGCCACATCCGCCTCGCGCATTGGCAGATCGAGCACCCGTTCTTCCAGCATCAGATCAATCTTCAGCGCCGGGTATTTCTTATATAATGCAGGCAATCGCGGGGCTAACCAAAGCGTACCAAACCCCGTGGTCGTGGTCACCCGTAGTTCGCCAAACACCTCGTCTTCCGAATCCCGAATTCGCGCCGCGGCCGCATCCAGCCGCTTGACCATCGCGTTCGTCGCATCAAACAACAACTCGCCCTGTTCGGTCAGGATCAAGCCCCGCGCATGGCGGTGAAACAGCGTGACATTCAAACTTTCTTCCAGCGCCCGGATCTGACGGCTGACCGCAGACTGGCTTAGATGCAGCACCTCACCCGCGTGGGTCAGGCTGCCTTTGTCGGCCACCGAGTGAAAAATCCGCAGTTTATCCCAGTCCATCACAGTCTCTTGTTTAAATTCCGGCCACGCTAACACAGTCTTTGCACCTCATAAGCGATTTTCTTTTCATGTAAATGAACAGTCCGTAAATTTACGGGAATGCCCAAGCTGTCGCGCCATCGTCATAATCCCTAGCGAAACTGCATTGACGCACCTATGTGCGCAGCAAGACATGAGGTTCTGCATGACCAAACAAGATATAGCTCGCGAAATCAGCTATGCCTCATCGGCGCAAAGCAGGGGCGGGCGAACGCTGATCCGCGCGCTGGAAAATGTCACCGGGCGGTTGTCTTTGATCCGCCGCGCAGCTGGCTACGAAAATGATGTGGCGCAGGGCCAGAATTTTTGGGACGTGATCGTTGACCGCTACGGTCTTAGCCTTGATGTAATCGCAGGCTCGATTTCAAATATCCCGGCCAATGGCCCGCTGGTGCTGATTGCCAACCACCCTTACGGCATTCTTGACGGCCTGATGATGGGGCATCTTTTGCACAAAGCGCGCGGTGATTTTCGTATTTTGGCCAATTCGGTGTTTCGCCGCGCCGAAGACCTGAACAAGGTGCTGCTGCCCATTTCCTTTGATGAAACCAAAGAGGCGGTGAAACAAAACCTGCAAACCCGATCCGAAGCGCTGACCTATCTGGGGCAGGGTGGGGCAATTGGTGTGTTTCCGGGTGGTACGGTGTCCACATCCGCGCGGCCCTTCTCGCGCCCGATGGATCCGGGCTGGCGCAATTTTACCGCCAAGATGATTGCGAAATCAGATGCAACGGTTGTGCCGATTTACTTTAGTGGCTCAAATTCTCGGTTGTTTCAGGTGGCCAGCCACATGCATTACAACCTGCGCCTTGGGCTGTTGATCAAGGAATTTCACGCCCGAATCGATGAACCCGTGCAACTGGTGATTGGCGAACCTATCGCATCCGCCCAACTGGCCCCTTTGAAATCCGATCCCAACGCAATGATGGAATATCTGCGCAAAGCCACCTATGCGCTTTCCCCCGGCGCGATGAAATCCTATGATATGGGCTATGAATTCGAGGCGAAGTATAAGTCTCGGTAAACGTAAGGCGGGGTCGGCATGGCAGTAGGCATATTCGATTCGGGCCTTGGTGGGCTTACCGTACTGGACGCGGTGGCTAAAAGACTGCCCGAAATACCGTTCGTTTACCTTGGCGATAATGCACACGCTCCCTACGGTGTGCGCACGCCTGACGATATCTTCAACTTAACCGTCGCCGCGACAGAACGCTTGTGGGACGAAGGTTGCGATCTGGTGATCCTGGCTTGCAACACCGCCTCTGCCGCCGCCCTGAAACGCATGCAAGAAACCTGGGTACCTGCCCATAAGCGCGTGCTGGGCGTGATTGTGCCAATGATCGAGGCGCTGACCGAACGCCAATGGGGCGATAATTCCCCACCGCGCGAGGTGGATGTGAAACACGTGGCCCTGTTCGCCACCCCGGCAACCGTCGCTTCCCGCGCATTCCAGCGTGAATTGGCGTTCCGTGCCATCGGCGTGGATGTCGAGGCGCAGCCTTGCGGCGGCGTGGTCGACGCCATTGAACAGGGGGATGAGATGCTGGCCGAAACCTTAGTGCGTGCCCATGTCGAGGCTTTAAAACGCCGCATGCCCCACCCGCAAGCCGCCGTTCTGGCCTGCACGCATTACCCGCTGATGGAACACATCTTTGCCGATGCTTTGGGAAGCGGCGTCAAAGTGTTCAGCCAAGGCAAACTGGTCGCAGAAAGCCTGTCAGATTATCTGGTCCGCCGCCCGGAAATGCTGGGGTCTGGAACCAAGTCGAGGTTCCTGACCACAGGTGACCCAACCGCCGTCTCAAACCGCGCCACACAGTTTTTGCGACGTAAAATCGTGTTTGAAGCTGCTTAAACTTAGATCACCTACACCCCGGAAATATCTGTCATGACATATAAAATTGCCATCCTTGGTGCCTCTGGTTATACAGGCGCAGAACTTGTCCGACTGATCGCCACCCATCCGATGATGCATGTGGTGGCGCTGTCTGGTGACCGCAAAGCAGGCATGACCATGGCAGAGGTCTTCCCGTTCCTGCGCCACCTTGATCTTCCGGTTTTGCAAAAGATCGAGGATATCGATTTCACCAATGTTGACCTAGCCTTCTGTGCCCTTCCACATGCCACGTCGCAAGCGGTGATTGCTGCCCTGCCGCGCAGCTTGAAAATCGTCGATCTGTCCGCAGATTTCCGCCTGCGCGATCCTGCGGAATACCAAAAATGGTATGGCCAACCTCATACCCAGCCGGAATTGCAAGCGGAGGCGGTGTATGGCCTGACTGAATTTTACCGTGAAGATATCCGTAAGGCGCGTCTTGTGGCTGGTACCGGTTGCAACGCCGCCGCTGGTCAGTTCGCGCTTTTGCCATTGATTAAGGCAGGCGTGATTGATCTGGATAACATCTTGATCGACCTCAAGGCGGGCGTGTCCGGTGCGGGCCGCTCCGCCAAGGAAAACCTGCTGCACGCAGAATTGTCCGAAGGCACGCAGACCTATTCCGCAGGCGGAAAACACAGGCATTTGGGTGAGTTTGATCAGGAATTTTCGAAACTCGCGGGCCGCCCCGTGCAAATCCAATTCACCCCGCATCTGCTTCCGATGAACCGGGGTATACTCGCTACTGTTTACGTCAAAGGGGACGCGCAAGCTATTCATAACACATTGCTTTCCCGCTATTTATCAGAGCCGTTCATCAACGTCCTACCCTTTGGCACGCTGCCATCCACCCGCGATGTGCGCGGATCAAATTTCTGCCATCTGGGCGTTATCGGCGACCGCATTGCAGGCCGCACCGTCATCGTCTCTGTCATCGATAACCTCACCAAAGGGTCATCGGGCCAAGCGTTGCAAAACGCCAATCTGATGCTAGGTGTTGAAGAAGGGACAGGCTTGATGCTCGCTCCGATATTTCCGTGAGAAATCAATGATTGGCCTGAAGAAAAAACGCCGCATCCAGATTATCGTACTTGCCTTCGTGGCGCTTGCCGGATCAACCGCTTTGATCGGCTATGCCATGCAAGACGGTATCAATTTCTTTCGCTCTCCCAGTCAGATAGCGGCTGATCCTCCCACGTCATCTGAAGTGTTTCGTATCGGTGGTCTGGTCGAGGCGGGTTCTGTCAACCGGGGCAATGGTAAGACTGTTACCTTCGCAGTGACCGATGGCGGGGCCACCATTCCGGTCAGCTATACCGGTATCCTGCCCGATTTGTTTGGCGAAGGTCAGGGCATGGTTGCCACCGGGTCGCTGGTAACGGGCACTTTTCATGCCACGGAAATCCTTGCCAAGCACGACGAATCCTACATGCCAAAAGAGGTGATCGACGCATTGAAAGAACAGGGCGTCTACAAAGAACCGAACGGGTCGTAATCGCGGCCTTAACCAAACCCGTCTGATGTTTTGCCCCAACCAAAGGGGAATCCAGATGAAAACCGTCGCCGAAATCGCCATTGAAATCGTCGCCCGCGAAGGCGGCTTTGTGAATGACCCCGATGACCCGGGCGGTGCCACCAATCACGGCGTCACCGTGCAAACAATGCGCCGCCTTGGACTGGACCTGACAGGTGACAACCGCGTCACAGTGGACGATGTCAAACGCCTGAACGCTGAAAAAGCCACGCAGATTTTCATCGAATACTATTACCAACGTCCAAGCCTTGGCGGGTTGCCAGAAAGCTTGCAACCGTCCGTCTTCGATATGTATGTCAACGCCGGGGCCAATGCCGTCAAAGTTTTGCAACGTTTGCTGACCGACATGGGTTTTCCCTGCGATCCTGACGGTGCCATTGGCCCCGCCACCATTCGCGCCGCCCAAATGGCGCAGGATGCTGCCCCCTCCTACCTTGCCGACGCCTACGCCATTGCGCGCCGCAATTATTACTACGCCATCGCCGATGCCCGCCCTGCCAGCCGCAAATTCGCCCGCAAACGTGACGGGGGCAAAGGTGGCTGGATCACGCGGGCCGAAGGCTTCATGGCCTTTAAATATCACCTGACCGACGCACAACATACTGCACGGGTAGCATCATGGGGCTGATCGGCAAAATCATCGGCGGCCCCGCCGCTGTCAGCGCCCTGGGCGACGCCGCCAAAGGTCTGGCTGAGGTATTCACCCCCTCTGCCACCCGCCGCATGGAGCTGTCAGCCGAGGCGCAAATGGCCGCGCTGCGCCAGCTTGGTGAAGAGTACGGCTTGCCCGGTACTGGCTGGTTCGACCGCGCCGTCAACGGCCTGAACCGCCTGCCGCGACCACTTCTGGCATTCGGCACCATCGGCCTGTTCGTTTACGCCATGGTTGACCCCGCCCGCTTCGCGGCCCGGATGGTTGGCCTCAACGCGGTGCCAGAACCGCTGTGGTGGCTATTGGGTGCCGTAGTGGCCTTCTACTTCGGTGCGCGGGAATCCTATTATTTCCGGGGCCGCACCACTGTTCCCAACCCCAATATTCCGCAACCAATGGCCCAAGATGACAACTCCGCGCTGACAGAGTGGCGCAACGCGCAAAGCTAACCCACCCCCGGCGTCCTTGACCTGTCTCGCGCCCTCTGGCATTGCCAAGGGCTTGAGACAGGATTTGAGCATATGAACCTTTTTGCCGACCTTCGGATAGCAGTCACCGATGCTGTTGCCTCCCTTCAGGCACAAGGCACTCTACCCGCGGGGCTGGACCTCTCCGCCATCGCGGTAGAACCGCCGCGCGATGCCAGCCACGGCGATATGGCCACCAATGCCGCAATGGTGCTGGCAAAACCCGCTGGTATGGCCCCAAAAATCATTGCCGAAGCCCTTGCCATCCAACTTGCAAAAGACCCGCGCATCACCGCGGCAGATGTTGCTGGCCCCGGTTTTCTCAACCTCCGCCTCGCAGCCAGTGTCTGGCAGGGCCTAGTTAAAACCGTTCTGGAAACCGGCCCCAACTTTGGCAAATCCACGCTAGGGCAGGGCCAACGCGTCAACATCGAATTCGTTTCCGCCAACCCCACTGGCCCGATGCATGTAGGCCACGTGCGCGGCGCTGTGTTCGGCGATGCACTGGCACGCTTGTTGTCCTTCGCCGGTTACGACGTCACCCGCGAATACTACATCAACGATGGCGGAGCACAGGTCGATGTGCTGGCCCGGTCGGCGTATGAGCGGTACCGCGAAGCCTGCGGGCTGGAGCCGGAGATTCGCGAAGGCCTGTACCCCGGCGATTACCTGATCCCGGTCGGTGAGGCGCTGAAAGCCCAGTTTGTCGACAGTTTGCTTGATAAGGGCGAACAATTCTGGCTTGCCGAAATTCGTGAAATCGCCACCGACCTGATGATGAAAATGATCCGCGAGGATCTGGCATTGCTTGGCGTGCAG
>JACMNW010000460.1 GCA_014378345.1 Pseudorhodobacter sp.
GGCTTCTGCCGACAGCATCGTGGCGCGTGGCGATTATGCTTCGTTTTTGCCTAAACTGACCCGTGTTTTTGGCCCAAAGCGCCTGTTGGTCATGTTTTATGAAGACCTGTTTAGCGAGGCTGGTATCGAAAAGCTGTCGCGCTTTCTTGGTATTGCGCCGCGGCAAACTGATCTGAACCGAAGGGTGCATCAGGGGGAACCTCTGGCGCTGCCGTCTGCGTTGCGGGACCGGGCTTTAGCCTATCTGCGGCCACAGTATGATTATATTGCCAATACCATCGGGGATATGCCCAAGTCTTGGCAGCACAACATGAAAGAAGGCATCGCATGATGGACGGTAAGTTTGATGATGCTCAAACCGGCGAGCAGAAGATCCGCAATTTCAACATCAACTTCGGCCCGCAACACCCTGCAGCACATGGTGTTTTGCGGCTTGTGCTTGAACTGGACGGCGAAATCGTAGAACGCTGCGATCCGCATATTGGTCTGTTGCACCGTGGCACTGAAAAGCTGATGGAAAGCCGGACTTATCTGCAAAACCTGCCGTATTTCGACAGGCTGGATTATGTGGCCCCGATGAATCAGGAACATGCCTGGTGTCTGGCCATTGAACGGCTGACCGGCACGCCTGTGCCGCGTCGCGCCTCACTGATCCGGGTGCTGTTTTGTGAAATTGGCCGAATTCTAAGCCATCTTCTGAACGTCACCACCCAAGCCATGGATGTGGGTGCATTAACCCCGCCGCTTTGGGGGTTTGAAGAACGCGAAAAGCTGATGGTGTTTTATGAACGCGCGTCGGGCGCGCGCCTTCACGCCGCCTATTTCCGCCCCGGCGGCGTGCACCAGGATCTGACCCCGCAACTGATCGACGATATTGATATCTGGGCCGAGGCATTTCCGCGCCTGCTGGATGACATCGACGGTTTGCTGACCGAAAACCGCATCTTCAAGCAGCGCAACGCGGATATTGGCGTGGTGACGGAAGAGGATATCCAGACCTGGGGGTTTTCCGGCGTCATGGTGCGCGGATCGGGTCTGGCATGGGATCTGCGCCGCAGCCAGCCTTATGAATGCTATGATGAGTTTGAATTTAAAATTCCTGTCGGCATCAACGGCGATTGCTATGATCGCTATCTGTGTCGCATGGCTGAAATGCGCGAGTCGACGTCCATCATCCGCCAAGCCCTTGCCAAACTTCGCAAGGAACCCGGCGATATTCTGGCGCGCGGCAAGGTAACACCGCCCGCACGGGCCGAGATGAAAACCTCGATGGAAGCGCTGATCCATCACTTCAAGTTGTATACCGAAGGCTTCCACGTGCCCGCCGGTGAAATCTATGCGGCGGTCGAGGCACCAAAGGGCGAATTCGGCGTCTACCTTGTGGCGGATGGCACCAACAAACCCTACCGCGCCAAAATCCGCGCCCCGGGCTTTTTGCACCTGCAAGCGATGGACTATATTTGCAAAGGCCATCAGTTGGCCGACGTAAGCGCCATCATCGGCACTATGGATGTGGTGTTCGGGGAGATTGATCGGTGACCACCCTCGCTACCCTAGCCCTTGTCGGGTCCGGCCTTGGCGTCGCCGTCACGGCCACGCTGGCAGCGGTGTTCATCCGTGATCCCACCAAAGGAATGGTGCAAACCACTCATCACATGGAACAGCTGCCGCAAGTCATGACGGGCCGCTATGTTGCCCTGACGGCCTTGGCACTGGGAGCCACGTTTTACGGCAATATGGCCGTGATCGCTTTTCTTTTCGCCGTTTTCGCCTTCCTCGGCTTTGCTGATGCCACGATCTATTCCCGTGCCGGGCGTCCGGCATTTAAACATCTTATCGCGGGCTGCACCGCCTTGGTCGTGACAGTCTTGGCTATCGCCGCAATCTACCAGACCGGAGCACCAATTTAATGCTACGCCGCCTTCACGCCGTCCAACCCGCTTCCTTCGCTTTCACCCCGGCAAACCTCGCTTGGGCCAATGGCCAAATTTCCAAATACCCGGTGGGCCGCCAAGCCAGCGCCATCATCCCACTGCTGTGGCGCGCGCAGGAACAGGAAGGCTGGCTTTCCCGCCCCGCCATCGAACATGTGGCTGATATGCTGGGCCTCGCCTATATCCGCGCGCTGGAAGTGGCGACATTCTACTTCATGTTCCAATTGCAACCTGTTGGATCAATTGCCCATATTCAGGTTTGCGGCACGACGTCCTGCATGATTTGCGGGGCCGAAGATCTGGTTGCCGTCTGCAAGGAACTGGTCAACGCCAAGGCCCATGCCCTGTCTGCCGATGGCAAGTTCAGCTGGGAAGAAGTTGAATGCATGGGTGCCTGCGCCAATGCGCCGATGGCGCAAATCGGCAAGGATTATTACGAAGACCTGACGCCTGCCAAACTGCGTGATCTGATCGCGCGGTTCTCAAAGGGCGAGGTTCCCGTTCCCGGCCCGCAAAACGGGCGCTACGCGGCAGAGCCGCTTTCCGGCCTGACCTCCCTCAAAACCGCCGAAGCCGGGCGCAGGCAGCATAACGCCTCTGCCCAAGCGGCGGTCGACTTAGGTGACACAGTGCGCCGCATTGATGGGTCTGAGGTGGTGTTGACCATGCCGTGGCTTGGCAAAACCGTGCCCCCCGTTGCCGAAGCGCGCGGTGACGCCAAGGAGCCGACGCCCGGCAAAGGCCTGCCCGCCGATGCGTCGGGTGCTACCGTGCAAGAAGCCCCGGCGCGGTCCAAAGGTAAGCCCAAGTCAGACGGCAACGCCGCAAACGCCACCCCGCTTGCCACGCCAGAGGCAAAGGCGCCCGCGATGGCCGTGCAGTCAAAGCCATCTGCATTGCCATCAGCCCGTGGCGGCAAGGCCGATGATCTGAAAATCATCGTCGGCATCGGGCCAAAGCTGGAAATTCTGTGCCACAAGCTTGGCTTTTTCCATTTTGACCAGATTGCGGCGTGGACGGCGGCAGAAATTGCTTGGGTCGACGACAATCTGGAAGGGTTCAAGGGCCGCGTGACACGTGATAATTGGGTCGATCAAGCGCGTAGCTTGGCTGCACGTGGAAAACTGTAACCTTGATGATGTTAGTGCCTATACTTTTGTGTCTGGGCTTTTGTGTCTGAGCTGCGTGTCTGAATGAGTGAAACAAGGCCCTTTCAAAATGGGTCAGACAGGGAGACGGGACTGATGAATAATTATCAAAATAAGCGCGCCCCATCACTGGGTGGTTGGGTTATTGCTGCCGGTGCGGGATTTGTTGCTGCAGCCGTTGCCTATGTTGTTGGACATTTCAGCTATCCACAGTCCGGCTTTGTCGGGGCTGCCATATTTCTGCTCGTTGGCCTGATCCTGGGTATGTATTGGGGCAGCGCTGCTGCGCCGGCACCAAAGCAAGCCACCGCTGCGCGCGATATGCCAAAAGCCGAACCTGTTGGTGCAGCACCAGCAATGGCCGCAGCCGCACCAGCGATGGCAGCACCAGCAATGGCCGCACCAGCAACAGCGATGGCCGCATCAGTACCAGCAGTGGCCGCAGCCGCACCAGCATCAACTGCTTTTATCTCTGCGCCAATGACAGATGCCGCCCCGGCACCGGCAAAAGTGGCACGGGTGGTAAAACCAAAGGCTGAGGTGAAACCCGCGATGAAACCCGCTGTTGCCAAAGTAGCCGCCAAACCCGTGGTCCCTACAGTGGCTAAAGTGAAAAAGCCCGACGGCCCGCTTCGTCTTTCGGCCCCGCGTAAGGGAAAGGCAGATGATCTGAAGGAAATCGAAGGCATTGGCCCAGCACTTGAAAAGATGTGCCATTCGCTTGGTTTTTATCATTTCGACCAGATTGCCGGATGGTCTGACGCAGATGTTGCTTGGATTGACGCAAATATGAAAACCTTCAAAGGCCGTATTGCGCGCGACAAGTGGATCGCACAATCGAAAATCATCATCGCCGATGGGCTGGAAGCGTTCCGTGTCCGTGCCCAGACCAACAACTACTAACGCCACCCCATGCAGCGCCCTGATCCCGAAACAGACCGTCAAAATGCCACTCAAACGCGCCTCGTGGCGTTGGTGATTGCGGGTACGATGATTGTGTGGTTCGGGGCGCAGTGGCTGGGCGGGCTATACGGCGTGGCGCCGCGATTTGCGTTTCTGGCCGATCTTGCCGCATTGGCAGGCTTTACCTGGGCGCTACTTGTCACCTACCGAATTTGGCGGCGGCGTCAAAAACACTGACGGCAAAAGAATTAAGGACGATGCGATGCTAAAAGATCAAGACCGGATTTTTACCAACCTTTACGGGATGGAAGATCGCTCCCTCGCCGGTGCGCGCAAACGTGGTGCGTGGTCAGGAACGGCGGGCTTCATCACACAGGGCCGTGACTGGCTGGTTGAACAGATCAAATCATCGGGCCTGCGCGGGCGCGGTGGGGCAGGGTTCCCTACGGGCCTTAAATGGTCTTTCATGCCCAAGCAATCGGACGGGCGCCCTTGTTATCTGGTTGTCAACGCCGACGAATCCGAACCCGGCACCTGCAAAGACCGCGAGATCATGCGCCATGATCCGCATACCCTGATTGAGGGCTGCCTGATCGCGGCTTTCGCCATGGGCGCGCATGATTGCTATATCTACATCCGCGGCGAATACATCCGCGAACGCGAAGCCCTGCAGGCCGCAATTGATGAAGCGTATGATGCAGGCCTTGTCGGCAAAAACGCCAGTGGGTCGGGCTGGGATTTCCAGATTTACCTGCATCACGGGGCCGGGGCCTACATTTGCGGCGAAGAAACGGCGCTGTTGGAAAGTCTTGAAGGCAAAAAGGGCATGCCCCGCATGAAGCCGCCGTTCCCGGCCGGGTCTGGCCTTTACGGCTGCCCGACCACGGTTAACAACGTCGAATCCATTGCTGTCGTCCCCACCATTTTGCGCCGTGGACCGGAATGGTTCGCCAGCTTCGGTCGCCCCAACAATGCGGGCACCAAGCTGTTCGGCATCTCGGGTCATGTCAACAACCCTTGCGTGGTTGAAGAAGCGATGTCGATCAGCCTGAAAGAACTGCTGGACCGTCACTGCGGCGGCGTCCGTGGCGGCTGGAAAAACATCAAGGCGGTTATCCCCGGCGGGTCATCGGTGCCAATGCTGAACGCAGCACAATGCGACGATGCGATCATGGATTTTGACTGGCTGCGCGAACAGAAATCCGGCCTCGGCACGGCGGCGGTCATCGTGATGGACCAATCCACCGATGTGATCAAAGCCATCTGGCGGTTGTCAAAATTCTACAAACACGAATCCTGTGGCCAATGCACGCCCTGCCGTGAAGGCACCGGCTGGATGATGCGGGTGATGGACCGTCTGGTGCGTGGCGAGGCGGAAGTTGAGGAAATCGACATACTGCTATCGGTCACCAAACAGGTTGAAGGTCACACCATCTGCGCCC
>JACMNW010000461.1 GCA_014378345.1 Pseudorhodobacter sp.
ACGTCGGCAAGATCCGTATCCTCATATCAAACACGGATATCTAAACTGTGGTCACCTCGCCGTACCCGCCCGCGCCGCCAACCTTAAAGCATGGCTCGCATCCACAGCCACACCCGGCAGTACCGGGTCGTAGCCCGCCCTGATCACCGCAGCGATATCGGGCCGCAGCACCGCCACATCCCCCACCATTGCCAGCGGCGACGCCTCCTGAAACGCCAGATCCGACCACAGCACAATCGTCTGCACCGCTTGGCTCAGGGCCAAAGTTTCCGCTGGAACCGCACTCAAATGCGCGTCCATCCGCAAAAACACAAACGCCGCCTTGATCGCCCCCACAGCATCAAACCTGAAAATCCGGTACTGGTTGGCATCCGCTGCTATCAGCCGATCACAAAGCGCATCCAGCCCCGGCACCAGCCGCTCCAGATTGGGCACCCCTCGCAATTCATCCCAATCCCGGCAAAAGAATATCATCAGGTTCGCGCCAAGCTCCGCGTCCACCTGCCCCATCTCGTGCGCCGCCAGCGCCACCACCGCCTCAAGCGCTGCCTTCACTACCCGCAGAGTGGCATCATCAACCCCAAAGACCACTGGCACTATCGGCCGCCCCCAGCGCGCAAATAAATACGACCCGTCACTGCGGGTAAACAACGCCGCCACCGCGTCAGGTGTCATCTAACAGCCCCTTTTTCTGTTCAAAAATATCTCCGCGCGGCGCGCACCCAGCCTATCCTCCCAAAACCGCGTTACCACCCTTAAAATTCCCTTAACAGGAATAGCACCGTTCAATAGTATCAATGACATATGAACCGTAACATCCGTGTTATTTCGCCTCAAACAGATCCGATTGCCCCGGCAATTTAGGCGCATTCAACCCCAAATGCCGCCACGCTTTTGCCGCCAACATCCGCCCCCGCGGGGTCCGCTGAATCAATCCCTGCTGAAGCAAGAACGGCTCGATAACCTCCTCGACCGCATCCCTGCTTTCAGACAAAGCCGCCGATATCGTCTCCACCCCAACAGGCCCGCCGCTGTAATTTTCGGCGATCAAAGAAAGATACCGCCGATCCGCCCCGTCCAACCCCAGATGATCCACCCCCAACCTTGTCAGCGCGGAATCCGCGATCTTCCGCGTCAGAACTCCGTCGCCTTCCACCAGCACAAAATCCACTACACGCCGCAGTAACCGCCCCGCAATCCGCGGCGTCCCCCGCGCCCGTTTCGCAATCTCGCGGCACCCCTCAGCCTCCGCCGGAATCCCCAGCAAACGCGCGCCTCGCGTTACAATTTCAAACAGCTCAGCCTCCGTGTAAAACAGCAACCGCGTCGGAATCCCGAACCTGTCCCGCAAAGGTGTCGTCAGCAACCCCAACCGCGTCGTCGCCCCCACCAGCGTGAAGGGCTGCAATTCGATCCGCACCGTGCGCGCCGCCGGCCCCTCGCCGATCACCAGATCCAGCGCGAAATCCTCCATCGCCGGATACAGCACTTCTTCCACAATCGGGGAAAGCCGGTGAATCTCGTCGATGAACAAAACATCGCGCGGCTCCAGATTGGTCAGGATCGCCGCCAGATCTCCAGCCCGCGCCAACACCGGGCCGGAGGTCATCCGAAACCCCACCCCCAATTCCCGCGCCATAATCTGCGCAAGCGTGGTTTTTCCCAAACCGGGCGGGCCATGAAACAGCGTATGATCCATCGCCTCACCACGCATCTTCGCCGACGCAATAAACACCGCCAAGTTTGCGCGCGCTTCGGCCTGCCCGATGAAATCATCTAATACCTGCGGCCGCAAAGACCTGTCGGCATCTTCGGGCAGACTATCAGGGCGCAGGGTGGGATCAGGTTCCATCACTTACCCTTTTGGTGCCAGCAATTTCAGGGCCTGCCGGATCAAACTGCCCGTATCCAGCCCACCATCCCCCGCCACAACAGTCGCCACCGCCTGCGCCGCATCCCCCGCACCATAGCCAAGGTTCATCAACGCCGACAATGCATCGGCAGACGTCCCTGCCCTTGCCTCAGCCGCAATGGCCGTCGCGGTCGGCACGACTGCAGGCCGCACCGTCACAGGCTCGATCACGTCGTCCAGCCCAGGCGCCGACACCAGCCGCGCGCCCATCGCCATTACGGCGGGAGCCTTGGATTTCAGTTCAAGCACAACCCTTTGCGCAATCTTTGGGCCAATTCCCGGTGCCGCCTGAATAGACCGCGCATCGCCCAGCGATATCGCCCGCGCGGCCCCTTCGGCCCCCAAAGTGCCCAATATTGCCATCGCAGCCTTGGCCCCCACGCCCTGCACCGTCATCAGCAAGCCGTGCCATTCCTTTTCCAGCAAGGTCGGAAAACCAAACAGTTGCAACAAATCTTCGCGCACCAGCAGTTCGGTAAACAGCGCCACCGCTTCGCCCGGCCCCGGCATCCCTGCCATTGTGCGGTCTGATACATAAACGATATACCCCACGCCGCGCACGTCGATCAGCACGTGATCGCCTGCCCGATATTCCAGCCGCCCCGAGATTTTACCAATCATCCTGCCGCTTTCAAAATAGCTGACGCCAAACGCCCCGCCGATTGCAGATGATGTGCATGACAAATGGCAATAGCCAGCGCATCCGCTGCATCTGGTCCTGCAATCCGCACACCCGGCAGATGAATGCGCACCATATGGTCAACCTGCACTTTTGCCGCGTGCCCCACGCCAACCACCGTTTTTTTAACCGCGTTTGGGGCATATTCTCCCACCCGCAGGCCAAACTGCGCGGGCACCAGCAAGGCAATCCCCCGCGCCTGCCCCAGCTTTAATGTAGCAACCGCGTCTTTGTTCACAAATGTATTTTCAACCGCCGCCTCATCGGGGGAATATAGGCGCAGCACTTCCGAAAGCTGGGAATGCAGGCTTAACAGCCGATCCGCCAGGTCGCCCTGATCCGCCAAACTGCCCTTTTCGGTGTGACAAATTCCGTTCGCGACATGGGTAAGACGCGCACCAGCTACATCAATTACTCCCCAGCCCAAGTTGCGCAAACCCGGGTCGATCCCCAAAACCCGCATGACCGCTCCCATTTGCATCGCTTTTTACCGATTAGCACGAAAAGAGAACATCCGCCAACTGCTTTTGGGTACAGATAAAATTGGCCGCCCTCGACTTTGCATCTGCAGAAATTCGCCGCTTCAGCCCGCAAAACCGACATTTTCATGCAGTTTCCACCTAACACCCCGAAAAAGATGACTAAATCGTGACATAAGCTATGCACGCCGCGCAATACGGGCTTGTCAAAGCCTTGTCTTGCTTTGCACCTGCAGCAAGATTAATTACCTGCCATCGGGCAGAAATGCCCATGTATTGAGCAGTTTTTAATTAGGATAACCGCCATGGCCGCCACTAACACAACCCGCACTGCACCGCTGGGCGCTGTCAGCACCTACCGTTTCATTCAGTTCGTATCGACCGGCATTGCAGCTGTCGGCAACTGGAATGACCGCCGAATGACCCGCACAGCACTGGGTAAGCTTTCGGATCGTGAGCTTGACGATATCGGCCTTTGCCGTGGTGATATCGATCACGTCTCTTGAATGAAGACGCACGGGCCAGATGCCCGGAATACCTAAAAAGGCCGCACCCAAGGGGATGCGGTCTTTTTCATTGGCATGGACAACGTTCGAAAACAGCAAAGCTATTTTCGAAACTACACCAATCGAAAACTGTCAGATGCGCACGCCAATCGTCTCTTGCAACTTTGCCGAAACAAACATTGTCACAGGATCAGCCTGCATCAGGTAACCGCCCAAGCGATCAAACCCTTCGCCGGATTTCAATGCGGACACGCGTTCGGAATAAACCGCGCCACCAATTTGATAGTGAATTGCGCCCTTAAGACCGAACGCACCAAACAAAACAACAAGTGCAGGTTTAAAGATCGAAATTCCGGAACGGGCGGGCGCGTGCTGCGTGTAATACGACCGGCCAAGTGTACCAGCAGCCTCAAATCCATACCCTTTTGCCCGCGCCTTTTTGATGCGGGATACTCTGCCGTAAAAATCAACCACATTCAGGTCAGCCATAATTACACCTTAACAAAAGCAGCGGCCAAATTTCCGCTGCAATGCTTCGTAACTAAGAACCAAGGCAACACTAAGGCAGGTGCCTTGGTTTCATCACAGATGGCGCAGCACCAGCGTTGACCATTCGCCAATATCTTCGCGCGCGATCAAGACAAATCCGTTGGTTACATAGGCCGCCTGCACGGCCTCGGCTTGCACCACCAAAAGGCCGGACAGGATGGCAATCCCGTCTTTGGCCACATGCACGGCCATATCCGGGGCCAGCCCGATCAACGGGCCTTTCAGGATATTGGCGAAGACCAGATCGAACGGGCCAGCGGCCGCAATGCGTTCATGGCCAAACCCTCCCGCTTCAAGGCAGATCACGCGGGCTGCAAGCCCATTGATGGCCGCATTCGCGCGCGCCACATCAACCGCCACCTCATCAATATCCGACGCGATAATCACGGAATCTGGCAAAATCGCCGCCGCCGCCATGGCCAGAACGGCAGTTCCGCAGCCGATATCAGCCACCCGCGCCGGGGCAAAGCCACCCATCGCCAGCCGATCAAAGGCGCGCAGACAGCCAAGCGTGGTGCCGTGGTGCCCTGTGCCAAAAGCAACTGTGGCCTCGATCTGCAAAGCGACTTTATCTTTCGGCACCTTGTCCGCATCATGGCTGCCATAAACAAAGAAACGCCCCGCCTCAACCGGGCTCAGTTCGCGGCGTACTTTGGCAACCCAATCAATTTCCGGCAATTCAGATTGCGCGAAAGGCTTTGCGCCAAACGCCATTGCCAGCAGATCCAGCGTCGCCCCCATCGGCGGTTCCAGAAAATAACCGCCCACTTCCCAGAGGCCCGACCCATCTTCAATCTCGAATACACCAACGCCCGTTGGTTCAGGCACCATCCGTTCCATCGCATCAGACAGCGCCAAGGCAGCTTCTTCACCCATTAGGGTGGTTAATGCGGTAAACGTGGGCATGGACTTGGCCTCTCAAAGGAACAGGGGCCGGATAGCCCCCGTCCCCGACTTCGTCAAGCGGCGACACCTGTGCCAATCGGGCAAGTCACTCCGGTACCACCAATGCCACAATACCCACTAGGGTTTTTCGCCAGATATTGCTGGTGGTAATCTTCGGCAAAGTAAAACACCGGGGCTGGCATAATTTCCGTGGTGATCTGGCCACGTCCCGCTGCAGTCAGTGCCGGTTGGTACAGATTGCGCGATGCAACCGCCGCCGCCATCTGTGCATCGGAATAGGTGTAGATACCCGACCGATAGGTAGACCCCATATCATTGCCCTGTCGCATGCCTTGCGTTGGATCATGGCCTTCCCAGAACAGTTTCAACAGCGCGTCATACGACACCATTGCCGGATCAAAGATCACCCGTAACACTTCGTTATGGCCCGTTAGCTGGGTGCAGGTTTCCTTATAGGTCGGGTTCGGTGTAAATCCCGCCGCATAACCAACCATCGTCAGCCAGACACCGGGTACAGACCAGGACTTACGTTCGACCCCCCAGAAACAGCCCATGCCAAACATTGCCTCTTCCATGCCCTGCGGCACAGCAGATTTCAGCGGCAGGCCGGATATGAAATGCGTCTCTGCCGTGGGCAGCGGCGTTGTCCGCCCTGGCAATGCATCCTTTGCCGCCACCATATCAGACTTCTTGCGATCCATGAAAAACATGACTGAACTCCGTGTTTGAATACCGTTAATATAGGCCGACAATGGCGTTTTACCAGCCCACGCCTGTTCACTCTGCCGGGAACGGCAATCCCTTGCCGGAAAAGATCGTCTCATTTCCCGGCCCCGGATCATGCGGCACCAAAAAAGCCAAAGCCAGCGTAGCGAATGCCATCATCGTGGCAAGCCCAAACACCGTTTCAGGCGACCTCACCCATAAATACCCCAAAGCTGCGGGCAAAAACACCGCCGCGATGTGGTTGATGGTAAACGCCACCGCCGCTGTTGGGGCCATATCTGCCGGATCACCGATTTTCTGAAAGTAGGTCTTCAGGCTGAACGCCATCGAGAAGAACATATGGTCCAGTACATAAAGCGTGGCCCCGATGCCTGCACCCCAGCCAAAGCCGTAAATACCACCGTAGGCCATGAACAC
>JACMNW010000462.1 GCA_014378345.1 Pseudorhodobacter sp.
GCTCATTTAGGCGGCCATCTTCGCGAAAACGGCATGCTGATGGCGTTGGTTGCCATCGTCACGTTCTTCACCATTGTCGTGCGCGTAACGCTGGATGTCGATTTCCTGTCTGCCCAGAATATCACCAACCTGTTCTTGCAAAACTCCTACGTCATTATCATGGCGCTTGGCATGTTGCTGGTCATCGTGGCAGGCCACATTGACCTGTCCATCGGGTCTGTCGTGGGCTTTACCGGGGCGGTTGCCGCGTACTTGACCGTCACGCTGGACTGGCCCGTTATCGCAGTCGTGCCCGCCTGCCTGATCGTCGGATTTCTGATCGGTGCCGCCCAAGGCTATTGGATCGCCTATTGGCGCATCCCGTCTTTCATCGTGACACTTGCGGGTATGTTGGTATTTCGCGGATCAACCCTGTGGCTTCTGAACGGCCAAAACATCGGCCCTTTCCCGAAAACCTTTCAGTCCCTGTCAACCGGCTTCATCCCCGATGCCTTTGGCGTAGGCAAACCCAATATGACTGCGATTGTCTTGGTCGCCCTATGCGCGCTTGCAATCATCTGGATGGGGTGGCGCGCCAGAACCCGCGATGGTGAATTTGGCATCGCGCAAGAACCGATTCTGATTTTCACCATCCGCAACCTTGTCGTATCGGCGGCACTTTTGTTCGTCGGCTACAAGCTCGCCTCATTCCGGGGCCTGCCAAACGTGGTCGTGATCCTAACCGTCCTCACCGTGCTTTACGGGTTTTTCACCGAATCCACCACCACCGGGCGGCGCATTTATGCGCTTGGTGGCAACGAAAAGGCGGCCAAACTTTCCGGGATCAAAACCGACCGCTTGGTGTTTTTGACCTTCTGCAACATGGGCGTTCTGGCCGCTTTGGCGGGCATGATCGTGGCCGCCCGCCTGAACTCCTCCACCCCCAAAGCCGGTGGCGGGTTTGAGCTTGACGTTATTGCCGCCGTGTTCATTGGCGGTGCGTCGATGTCCGGCGGCGTTGGCAAAATCCTGGGCGTTGTGGTTGGTGCCTTGATCATGGGTGTGATGAACAATGGCATGTCCATTCTGGGCATCGGCATCGATTATCAACAGGTCATCAAAGGCTTGGTCCTTCTTTCTGCCGTCATTTTCGACGTCTACAACAAATCCAAATAGGGGCGGACATGCTGCTTTCACAAATTCGTTACCCCGATCGCAGCTTAGGTGTAGTGCTGCGCGACGGGTCAGAAGCCGCATTGGTCAAGAATGCAGACAGCACCTATGCGTTGGCAATGAAGGCCGCAACCACAGGCCGACCACTTGCCGCCGTGATAGCAGAACATGGGCTTGGTGATGCGGTTGATCTGGCGCGCATGGCCGATGAGGGGCGTATCACCCTGCCTGTCACACACCCCGATCCCGCCCATATGCACCTGACAGGCACGGGTTTGACGCACCTCGGATCAGCCAGCGCCCGCGATGCCATGCACACCACTTTGCAAAATGATACCCTGACGGACAGCATGAAAATGTTCCGCATGGGCGTGGAAGGCGGCAA
>JACMNW010000463.1 GCA_014378345.1 Pseudorhodobacter sp.
ATCACCGATTGGGAAAAACCGATCTACGTCAAAATCGGCGGCGCGCGGCCCTATTATGACACTGCCCTTGCGGTGAAGGCAGGCGCTGACGTTGTGGTGCTCGACGGTATGCAAGGCGGCACCGCCGCCACCCAAAACGTGTTCATCGAAAACGTCGGCATGCCGATTCTCGCTTGCATCCCGCAAGCGGTTCGCGCTCTGCAAGACCTTGGCTTGCACCGCGAAGTGCAACTGATCGTCTCGGGTGGTATCCGCACCGGGGCTGATGTGGCAAAGGCCTTGGCGTTAGGTGCAGATGCTGTCTCCATCGGTTCCGCCGCGATGATCGCGCTAGGCGACAATGACCCCGCGTTTGAGGCCGAATACAACAAACTCGGCACCACCGCCGGGGCCTATGATGATTGGCACGAAGGGCGCGATCCTGCAGGCATCACCACGCAAGACCCGGAACTTTACGGCCGTTTCGACCCCATCCTTGGCGGTCGCCGCCTGAAAAACTACCTGAAGGTGCTGACGCTGGAGGCGCAAACCATTGCGCGGGCCTGCGGCAAGAATCACCTGCACAATCTGGAGCCGGAAGATCTGTGCGCGCTGACGGTCGAAGCCGCCGCCATGGCAGGCGTGCCCATCGCTGGCACCGACTGGATACCCGGAAAAACCCGCTACTGACCCCAAAACGGGGCGGCTAAGACATAAAAACACGATAGGGAGACTACCCAAAATGGTTAAGGATCTGGCCAAATACGCCAAGGAAAAAGGCGTCAAATACTTCATGATATCCTACACCGATCTGTTCGGTGGCCAGCGCGCCAAACTGGTTCCCGCGCAAGCCATCAACGATATGGCGGTAGATGGTGCCGGTTTTGCAGGTTTCGCCACTTGGCTGGACCTCACCGCCGCCCACCCCGATATGATGGCCGTGCCAGATGCGTCGTCGGTCATCCAACTGCCGTGGAAGCCCGAAGTGGCATGGCTCGCCTCGAACTGCGTGATGGAAGGCAAGCCGGTCGATCAGGCCCCCCGCAACGTGCTGCGCAAACTGGTGGATGAGGCCGCAAAAGAAGGCCTGCGCGTCAAAACCGGGGTGGAGCCGGAATTTTTCCTGCTCAATCCCGAAGGCACCGCCGTCTCGGACGCTTATGATAACGCCGTCAAACCCTGCTACGATCAGCAAGCCGTCATGCGCCGTTATGATGTCATCGCCGAGGTCTGCGATTACATGCTGGAATTGGGCTGGGAAGCCTACCAGAACGACCACGAAGACGCGATTGGCCAGTTTGAGATGAACTGGAAGTACGACGACGCCCTGCAAACCGCCGACAAGCACAGCTTCTTCAAATTCATGATGCGGTCTGTCGCCGAAAAGCACGGGCTGCGCGCCACCTTCATGCCAAAACCTTTCAAGGGGCTGACAGGATCGGGCTGCCATGCCCATATTTCCGTCTGGGATCTGGACGGCAAAAAGAACGCGTTTTCCGATGACAGCAAGGAACTGGGCCTGTCCGATCGTGGCCGCAATTTCCTTGGCGGCATCATGAAACACGCCTCCGCCCTTGCCGCCATCACCAACCCCACGGTGAACAGCTACAAACGCATCAACGCCCCGCGAACCATTTCAGGCGCAACCTGGGCCCCCAATACCGTGACATGGACAGGCAACAACCGCACCCATATGGTCCGCGTCCCCGGCCCCGGCCGGTTCGAGCTGCGCCTGCCCGACGGTGCCGCCAACCCCTACCTGATGCAGGCCGTCATCATCGCCGCAGGACTTGACGGCATTCGCAGCAAAGCAGACCCCGGCAAGCGCTATGATATTGATATGTATACCCAAGGCCACACCGTCACAGGTGCGCCGAAACTACCGCTGAACCTGCTGGATGCGCTGCGCGATTACGACAGCGACACCACGCTGAAGGCAATGATGGGCCTTGAGTTTTCAGCCGCCTACCTGAAACTGAAGCATCAGGAATGGAACGACTACACCGCGCACTTCACGCAGTGGGAACGAGACAACACGCTGGATATCTGATCCGGTGCTAGTCCTGACCACCTACGATTGGGTGCCCG
>JACMNW010000464.1 GCA_014378345.1 Pseudorhodobacter sp.
CACCTGTGTCACGATACCGGAGACCGGCAGGGCGATGACATAGCCCGTACCCTCGGCATTCAGATGCACGCCCGCCACGTCAGTCGAACGCAGGTGCACGCCGGTAGACCCGACGATGGAACAAGCGGCAGGCTGGCCAGTGTGCACGCCGGCACCAAAGGCGGTCATCGCCATGTCAACGTAAGCAAGGCTGACCGGGGTTCCAGCCAGAAGACCCGTCGCCTGCGCCGCAGCTTGGGTCAGGGGATGGGTGATTTGGGTGCCGTCGATGATGTCCGGCAGCAGCGAACGGCGATGGTTCAGGCCCAGCGCCTCGATCACCGTATCGTCGTATTGGCGGGTGCGGAAGTTGCCGAAGGTGAAACTGGCCTCGGACGGATCCGTGGCGCGGACGCCGGTCAGGTTCAGATAAAGCCAATCCTTGCAGTGCAGGGCCACCTCAGCGCTGTTCAGCAGTTCAGGCGCGAAACGGTCCATGTGGGCCATCTGGGTGCCTTGCTGGCAGGTGTTGAGGCCTGTGCCCGTCGCCTCGAAACGGGCGCGGTTCATTGCGCCTTTCGACAAACGCTCCACTGTCGGCGCAGCGCGGGCGTCCAGCCAAAGCCAGGCATCGCCCACAGGCGCGTTGCCTTTACCGGCCAGCCAAGTCCCATCGCCCTGCGCCGTCACCGCAACCGCTGCGGTCCGCGCGGCCAGACCCGGCATCTTCTCGCCAAGGCCCCGCACGGCTGCGGCGCAATCCTGCCATGTTCGTGTCAAAGATTGTGTGGCCGACCCATCCGCACCGGTCTTGTAAGTATTGGGCACGGCGAAGGCAGCAAGCTGACGCCCGGCCAGATCAAAGGCCACGGCCTTGATCACCGAAGTGCCCGAATCGATCCCGATCAGGATATCTGCCATCCGCCCCTCTCCCACTCACATCCGTCCATCATATTATCTCACAGTGATAACACCAATGATGAATTTTTTTACGGACATCGCAATTTCTTTCAGATAAGCTGGTGCCTGTCAACGGTCATGAGTGCTATGGGACGGCCGCGGGCCGATGCAAGAACCCCGACGGGAATGATCATGGGGCGTGGTGGTGCAAAGTACACATATTAACTTTGCAAATCATTGTTTTAACTTCGAGCCGATCAGCGCCTCATCCGATATTTTTCGCCGCGCCGCAGCAAATACTGCACTTGCAGAACGCCGAGTCGATGGCCCGCGAAAACCCTCCGGAACCCGAAAACTGCCAATTGACAGAGGAGAAAACTTATAACAGTATCCGCCACGCTGATACCATAACTCTATCACAGAACCAGGTAGAGATCGCGTGAGTCGGGTTGCTACGGGCCAAGAAGGTTTTGCGCAGCCCAAGGACAAGGGGGGGGAGCCCATGGTCGGACCAAAGCCGCATTGCGGCATGTTCTCTTTGTGCCACGCGGCGCAGATCAGCTTCATTCCGTCAGCCAAGGGCATGCACGCATGACGTCAACGACACAAAACCGTTTCAGCCGTGCGCAACTGGCTTTGGCTGGCGCCGTCGTCGTTGTGCTGGCCGCCATGGTGATTGACACCAAGTTTGTAGTGATTGGCTCGTCTGCGGACGTGAAGGAAGCGGTGTTTGAGCCTGCCACCTTCGGGGCCAAGACCTTCCCGATTGTTCAGGCTGATGTGATGGCACGCGCCGTCGATGCCGTCGAACTTGC
>JACMNW010000046.1 GCA_014378345.1 Pseudorhodobacter sp.
ACTTGGGATTGTCATAAATTTCGCCTATAGAATGCTTATGACACTACGCAAAAAGGAGCAAGTCATGTTACATATTTTCGCAGATGCGCTGCTGATTGCAGCAAGGATGGACCCGGTTCGTGGCGCTGAATACCCAGCCCAGCCAGAGGTGCAGACCGAAACAAAAGCCAAGCGTCGCTGGTTCAGCCTTCGTGATTAATTGCAGGCTGCCAGTAAAACAGAATGTCGCGCCACATAATCCGCCCGCACCACTGCGGGCGGACGTAGTTTAATCTCTAGCCCGCGCAACACTGCCGTTTCTGGCCGACCAAACAGTTTGTCCGCCTCAGTTTCTGTAAAACCAGCGATCTGTACGGCCTCCAGCCACGCCGAAACCTTGTCGGCCAACTTGATGGCCTTTTTCACCGCTATAGGCAGCGACGCGGGCAGGCCAAAGCGCAGATGCACAGCAGCGGTCAGCCGTAAATCCAGCTCTCCATACCCCGGCCCAACGGCGGCTTTTACCGGGCTGATCATATCGCCAATCACATATTCCGGCGCGTCATGCAGCAGGGCCGCCAAGCGCCATTTCGCTGGTGGATCGCCGAGCCTGCCATAAATCTGTTCCACCAACAGCGAATGTTCCGCCACTGAATAGGGCCAATCGCCCCGCGTTTGCCCATTCCAGCGGGCAACAAAGGCCAGCCCGTGCGCGATATCTTCAACCTCGATATCCATCGGTGTTGGGTCCAACAAATCAAGCCTGCGTCCCGAAAGCATCCGTTGCCACGCGCGGGGTTGTTTCATTGAATGTTCCTTTAGCGCGTGGAGTTGTCGAAGGGGCATACTAATGCTATCTCCCCCGCAACCCAAGGATCAAGGAGTGCCGCAAATGCCGAAAGATTACATCGTTAAAGATATCGCTCTGGCTGAGTTTGGCCGCAAGGAATTGGTAATTGCGGAAACCGAAATGCCGGGCCTGATGGCTTGCCGCGAAGAGTTTGGCACCACCAAACCGCTTAAAGGTGCGCGGATTGTCGGGTCTTTGCACATGACGATTCAGACTGCTGCGTTGATTGAAACGCTGACTGCCCTTGGCGCAGATGTGCGCTGGGCATCTTGTAACATATTTTCGACCCAAGATCATGCGGCGGCGGCCATTGCGGCGGCTGGTATTCCGGTTTTTGCCATCAAGGGCCAGACCCTGACCGAGCATTGGGATTATCTGGATCGGTCGTTCATGTTTCCCGAGGGGGCCAACATGATCTTGGATGATGGCGGCGATGCGACGCTGTACGTGCTGCTGGGCGCGCGGATGGAGGCTGGCGAGGATGTTTTGTCTGTGCCGCAATCCGAAGAAGAAGAAGTGATCAAGCTGCAGATACAAAAGCGGATCAAGCTAAGCCCCGGCTGGTTTGCCAAGACGCGCGAAGCCATCAAGGGCGTGTCGGAAGAAACCACTACCGGCGTGCACCGCCTGTATGATCTGCACAAGAAAGGCCAACTGCCTTTCCCGGCGATCAATGTGAATGATTCCGTTACTAAATCGAAGTTTGACAACAAGTACGGCTGCAAGGAAAGCCTTGTAGACGGCATTCGCCGCGCGACCGATACGATGATGGCGGGCAAAGTGGCCGTGGTTTGCGGTTACGGCGATGTTGGCAAAGGGTCGGCTGCAAGCCTGCAAGGCGCTGGTGCGCGTGTGAAGGTGACGGAAGTTGACCCGATCTGTGCGCTGCAAGCGGCGATGGACGGGTTTGAAGTGGTGCTGTTGGAAGACGTTGTCGGCGCTGCCGACATTTTCATCACCACCACCGGAAACCGAGATGTCATTCGCATCGAACATATTCGCGAAATGAAGGATATGGCTATTGTTGGCAACATTGGGCACTTCGACAATGAAATCCAAGTGGCGGCGTTAAAGAACCACAAATGGACGAACATCAAAGAACAGGTGGATATGATCGAAATGCCGAATGGCAACCGGATCATTCTGCTGTCCGAAGGGCGTTTGTTGAACCTTGGCAACGCCACCGGCCACCCATCGTTTGTGATGTCGGCATCCTTCACCAACCAGGTTCTGGCGCAGATCGAGTTGTGGACCAAGGGCAGCGAATACCAGCCCGGCGTTTATATTCTGCCAAAGGAACTGGACGAAAAGGTGGCCCGCCTGCACCTGAAGAAGATCGGTGTGAAGTTAACCGAACTGCGCAAGGATCAGGCCGATTATATTGGTGTGAACGTTTCCGGACCGTTCAAATCTGAACATTACCGCTACTGATCTGGCGTGAATACCACAGGGGCCGCGCATTCATTTTGCGCGGCTTTCGCTTGAATCCGGCTTGCGCTACGTTTCTGGCAAAACGGTAAAGGGGCGGGACTATGGAAATTAGCAAACGCGACAAGTTGCGCGATAGGATGCTAGGGCAGCTGCCGAAAGGTGCGATTGTTGCCGAGATTGGCGTTTGGGAAGGCTTCTTTTCCGGCAGGATCATGGAAATCTGTCAGCCGGCCACGCTACACCTGATTGACCCGTGGCTGTATATGCCGGAATTCGCCAATACCGGCTTTGGCCGCAAGAAAAACGAACATCTGATGGAACAGAAGTGGCACGATGTGACGGCGCGGTTCAAGGATCAGCCACAGGTAAAGGTGCATCGCGGGCTTTCCGAAGTGGTGCTTGGCGGTATGCCGGATGGCGCGCTTGATTGGGTTTATATCGATGCCAACCATAATGAGCCGTTCATCGGCAATGATCTGGCGCTGTGTCTGGCCAAGGTAAAACACGACGGCATCATTGCGGGCGATGATTTCAACTGGCAATCCGATCAAAGCGGTGCGCCGGTGAAACATGCGGTGGAAAAGATGCTGGCAGAACTGGGTGATCAGGCCAGCCTGACCCTGATGGCCAACCAGTATATCATCAAGCTAAACCGCCCGGCGCCAAAGGCTGCCACGGGGAAAAAGGCCTGACTTTTCCCTTTGTGACGGCGCGGGATTCGCCTAAGCTTCGGGCGCGATACAATGAATTTAATCAAAAAACCACCTAACAGGGTTGGAACGAGGAGCTGCTGAATGAGTAAGAGAGACGACCTGATCGCGAAATACGCTGACGATCTGACGAACAAATGCAAAATGAAGCCGGATATGGCGCTGCTGACGAAAGTTACTATTGGTTGCGGCCCGGCGATTTATAATGCCGATAGTTCCACTGTTTCGGGCAGCGACGCGTCAGAGCTGGAGACCGTAAAAAACAATTTCCTAATGAAGAAACTAGGTTTGGCTGATGGGCCAAAGCTGATGGAAGCCATCAATGCCGTGATCGATACTTATGGCCGAAGCGAGCGCAGTAAGCACCGCGCGGTCATGTATTACATGCTGGTCCAGCATTTCGGCAAAGAAGCAATTTACAAGTAAGATCCTTTGATAAATTTGACCGAACACCTGCGCCCCAAGAGGTGTGGGTGTTTTGGTTTCTGATGTCTTGTAAAATCATCGCGTATTTGCGTTAAGGTCTAAATGCTTAGGCGTTGCGCGGTGGCTACCAGATGGGGTAACTTGAAATCACAGGGCAGGATGCCCGGGACCTTTTTCAGAACACGTGTGGTGCTAAGGGAGCACGTGGGGTGGATGGAGGGTCCTGAGGGGTCGGGACCCTCCAATTTTTTCGCGCAGATTTTAAAACGCGCTTAAAATAACGCCTATGATCGAACAACCAACAATCACATTCACGCCGTCGATCATCGTCAGCGCGGGTTTTCGCATGGAAAAGTTCATCGCCAACCATGGCGTGACAAAAAACGCGCCGATACCAAGCCCGGCGACAAACCCGCCGCCAAGGGTAACGATGCCGGATATGTGAAACACATGTCGCAGCATGCCTGCGACAAGGATCATGGCGGTAAAGCCAATCACGAACAGCATTGGGCTGCTGCTGCCTTTTGGTCTGCCATTTGCATCCGTCGGAATTTCGGCGGCTTTCTTCCACTGCTTTGAAAATGTCATGTACCAAAACGCGCCAAAGGCAAAAGCCCCTTCCGCAGCCGCGATGACGTTTAGGATCTTTATTTACCCCACTCCCATAGTTTTTTGCTGTATGCGCGGGGCTTGGGGGGCTCACACAGCAAAATCAGGGGGCAACGCCGCCCATGTCGCAAACAATACGCCATTCATCGCGGGAAACAGGTTGCACCGACAGGCGCGAATTGTTGATCAGGACTAT
>JACMNW010000465.1 GCA_014378345.1 Pseudorhodobacter sp.
AAACCGCCGCCGCCCCAATCGGGCTGCCGAGACTTCGGCCAAGGGCTGCGTTGATAGGGGCTTGGGTGGCAAGGGCTACGCCTGCAATAACGACAATGATCAGGGCAAGCGGGGTGGATGCGGGCATGGGGCGCGGCCTTTCAGGCAGGGGGATTGGCCTTTGATAGGCAGCAGATTGCGGACCGGCAAGGGCAGTGGCCAAAGCATCGCGCAACCTGGTGCTTTCGCTGGCCCCATGACGTGACAACGCCGCCTGCCGAGTTGGTCAAGGGGCCGTATTTACAGTCTTTCAGGGCGGTATGCCGAATTTCTTATCACGCCCGCGGGGGCACCGGGCTTAGTGCGGCGGATGCCTTTGCCGAGATCTTTGCGTTGCGCCATCCGGATGCGCGGATTGATGCGTTTTGGGCGGGTTTTCCGGATGACATTGTGACGGCGCAGGCCTGACAACAGGCCATTCTCAAAGCCCTTTATGTACATTGAAAGTTTCTTGAAAGTGTTATCGCGCCGCCTCAATCGGGCCAAGGTTTTGATGAACAAGAAAAGCCGCGCAGGACAGCGTGTAGGTATGGGGTAAGCATGCAAAAAATGCGGATTTTACTGATTGCACTGTGTCTTGGAACTTTATGTGGGCAGGTAAGCTATAGCGGGGCGGGGGACCGTATTTTGCTGCTTGGTGATTCCATGATGGCATCAAATCGTGGAAGTGGGCAGTCGGTCGCCGCTGTGATTGAAGCCGCAGTGGGGCAAGATGTCAGCGACCGCTCGGTGGCGGGTGCGCGGTATTTTTACAATCTGCCAATTACCGGCAAATTGGGGCTTCGCCTGACTGAGCAATACCAAAAGGGACAGTGGAATTGGGTTGTGCTGAACGGCGGGGGAAACGATCTTCTGTTTGGCTGCGGCTGTTCCAAATGCGCCAAAATGCTTGATCGGCTGGTGTCGAAAGACGGTCTAAGGGGCGCAATCCCAAGTTTCATAGCCAATATCCGCAAAACCGGCGCAAAGGTTATCTATGTGGGATACCTGCGCAATCCGGGGGTGCAAAGCCCCATTAAGGCCTGCAAGCCTGCTGGAGACGAACTGGACCGGCGATTGACAAGGATGGCGCGCGGCGATGCAGGCATTACATTCTTGCCAATGTCTGATTTAGTGCCAAGCGGCGATCGTACCTTTCATCAAAGTGACTTAATCCACCCATCAGTCAAGGGCAGCCGTGGCATCGGTGCGCGCATCGCGCATGTCATCAAGAAATGACCGTTGGCCGAATTGCTTTGACGTTATAATGCCTGCCTGACCCAATATCTGTAATGACATCGCGGGCCATCGGTCCTAAATACCGACATCAGAGCCAGCATTGCTTACCCCTAACGGGCATTTTGTTTTGCAGCCAGAAGCCCTTCCGCAAGGACGCTGTTCATGCCCACCGCAAACCCCGCTGCCGTAAGTTTCCTGCAAAACCGCCGCTCTCGCCCTGCCAAGACGATGACACTGCCGGTGCCCTCCGCCGATCAGGTGATCGAAATTCTAACCGGCGCTTTGCGGGTACCCGATCATGGCAAGCTGGAGCCGTGGCGGTTTGTGGTCATTCAGGGGGCAGCGATGGCGCGGCTGGCGGATTTGGCTGAGGCCCGGGCAAAGGTGCTGGGATATGACTCCGAAAAAATTGGCAAGGGGCGGGGGCAGTTTGATTTGGGATTGCTGGCAGTGGTGGTAATATCGTCGCCCAAACCGCACGAAAAAGTGCCGCAGATTGAACAGGTTCTATCTGCTGGTGCGGTTTGCCTTGGCATTCTGAACGCGGCAGAGGCGGCAGGATGGGGGGCAAACTGGTTGTCCGGCTGGCCATCGCATGAGCGCGGGTTTGTTGAAGCGGCGTTTGGATTAACCCCTAAAGAAACCGTTGCTGGAATTGTGCATATCGCCACACAAACCAACCTTGGCCCTGATCGCCCGCGCCCGGATTTAACCAAGCTGATCGATTGGCAAAACGTTTAGCCGCCGGTTCCGGCGTCCGGCGGCATGACATGGTTCACATCAATATCCCGAACCGATATCCATCCCGACAGGATGATTGCGTATAGCGCAGCCCAAACGACAATCGCCACCACTGTTGTGATCTTGGCTTTGCGCACCACCACATCGCCCGCTGGGGCCGATTTCGGCGTGCCCGGCACCACTTCGCCCGTGTCGCCTTGGCTGACAAAACGCAAGGGAAGTACGATGAAAAACACCATGAACCAGACGATTGAAAACAAAACGATGGCGGCGGTGATGGTCATCAGACCTGCTCCAATTCAATCAATGTGCCAGTAAAATCCTTGGGGTGCAGAAACAACACAGGCTTGCCATGCGCGCCGATTTTGGGCACGCCGCCGCCCAAAACCCGTGCGCCAGAGGCCAGCAAACGGTCGCGAGCGGCAAGAATATCGACCACCTCATAGCAGATATGGTGAATGCCACCTGATGGGTTTTTGTCCAAAAACCCTTGGATAGGCGACGCGTCACCCATCACCGCCAACAGCTCGATCTTGGTATTGGGCAGATCAATAAACACCACACGGACGCCGTGATCAGGCTGGTCCAATACCGGGCCAACCTGTGCGCCCAAGGTGCCCCGGTACTGGTCTGCCGCTGCCGCCAGATCCGGCACCGCAATAGCCACATGGTTCAAACGCCCGATCATGGTCTGCTCCCTCATTTCGCGCCCACCTTATGCGGCGCGGGCCCCGGGCAATCAAGAGCAAGCATTGCCACAGGCTGGGATAGAAGTTTCAACCTGTTTACCGATCCTTAAGCATTTTCGCGCCAAATTGCCCTATCTCTTTGGCAGGAATCGCTATGCCCCTATCGCCCCTTGGCCTGCTTGACCGCGTTTTCCACGACCGAACAAATCAAACTACGCCTGCAACCTCTGTTCTGCCCTTGCAGGGGCTGACGGTTTTGGCCGTGGAAGACAGCCGCTTTGCATCTGATGCGCTGCGCCTGATGTGCCAAAGATCTGGGGCAAGGCTTAGGCGGGTTGACACATTGAATGCGGCCTATGCGCATCTGCGCGTCTACCGACCCGATGTAATGTTGGTTGACCTGGGCTTGCCCGATGGCCGGGGTGATGCGCTGATCTGCGATCTGGCGCGGCACCGCCCGCAGGGGCCGATTGTCATCGGAATAAGCGGCGATACAAGCGGGCAGGCCGTGGCAATGATGGCGGGCGCACATGGGTTCATTGAAAAGCCTTTTCCAAGCCTTGCAAGATTTCAAAATGAAATCCTGCGCCATTTGCCGGACCGCGCGGTTAGGGCCGTGCCCGACACTGGCGATCTGTCACCCATCGCTGACCCCTT